>CAMCJY010000001.1 GCA_945875225.1 Comamonas sp. lk
TATCGGCTCGCAAATCACCGAAGAGGCGCCCTACCTGGATGCGGTAGACCGTATGCTTGATCTGGTGCAGGCGATTGAAGCGGCAGGCATTGCCTTGGAGCATATTGATTTCGGCGGCGGCTTGGGCATTCAATACCAATACGAGGCGCCACCGGCGGCCGATGCGCTGTGGGCCAAATTGCTGCAAAAAATCGATGCGCGCGGCTTGGTCGACCACACCTTGATGATCGAGCCGGGTCGCTCCTTGGTGGGTAATGCTGGCGTGTGCCTCACTGAAGTGCTCTACCTAAAGCCAGGCGAGCAGAAAAACTTCTGCATCGTGGATGCCGCCATGAACGACTTGCCGCGCCCCGCCATGTACCAGGCTTACCATGCGATTGTTCCACTGGCGCAACCCAAAACCCCAGTTCCGGCTAGCGTGTATGACGTGGTCGGACCGGTATGCGAAAGCGGCGATTGGATTGGCCGGGATCGGACATTAGCGGTGCAGCCCGGCGAGCGACTGGCGGTGATGTCCGCCGGGGCGTATTGCATGAGCATGGCCAGCAACTACAACACCCGCACCCGCGCCGCCGAGGTCTTGGTAGACGGCGACCGGGCGACCGTCATCCGCCAGCGGGAGTCGCTTACGGATTTGTTCCGGGGCGAGCAGCTGTGCGCATGAATCGGCGGCGCAAGCGCCAGGCCAGCAAGACCCCGATGATGGCGGCATAAATCGCCACCTGGTCAAAGTTGCGCTTACCCGCGCGCATCCAGAAAAAATGCAAGATAGCCAGCAAGGCGATCAGATACACCGCCCGGTGCAGACTACGCCAGCGCGCCGCGCCCATCCAGCGGATGGCCGCATTGAAAGACGTCAACGCAAGAGGAAGCAACAGCACCAAGGCCAGCAACCCGACAAGAATAAAAGGGCGCTTGGGAATATCGAGCAGGATGTCTTCCCACTGCCCGCTCTGGTCCAGCCAGGCATAGGCGGCAAAATGCAATAGCGCATAGAAAAATACAAACAGGCCCAGCATGCGGCGAAAACGGGCCAGGCCCACCCAGCCCATAGCCTCGCGCAAAGGAGTCACCAGCAAAAGCACACAGAGCATGCGCAGTGTCCACAGGCCGGTGCCGCGTAATAGCGCTTCAGCCGGATTAGCCCCTAGCGCATCCTGTAGCAAGGCAAATAGCAAATAAGCCAATGGCAGCAAGGCCAGCAGAAAAACACAGGGTTTGGCAAAGCGCCAAGCGAGGGCGCGCTGCATCATCAAGGCGGACAACAGCGGCGCTCAGTAGAACTTTTTCAAATCCAAGCCGGCGTACAACTGACCTACCTGCGCTTGGTAGCCGTTAAACATCAACGTCTTGCGCTTTTTGCCAAAAATGCCGTCTTCGCCGAGCCGCCGCTCGGTGGCCTGGCTCCAGCGCGGGTGATCCACTTCAGGGTTGACGTTGGAATAAAAGCCATACTCTTGCGGCGCGGCCTTGTTCCAGGCGGTGGCCGGTTGGCGCTCGCTAAAACGGATTTTGACAATGCTCTTGGCACTCTTAAATCCATATTTCCAGGGCACCACCAGACGCACTGGCGCGCCGTTCTGGTTGGGCAATATTTCGCCATACATGCCAAAGGCCAACAGCGTCAGCGGATGCATTGCCTCGTCCAAGCGCAAGCCCTCGGTATACGGCCAGTCCAGCGTGCGGCTACCCACAAAAGGCATGGTTTTGGGGTCCGCCAGGGTCACAAACTCCACATATTTAGCGCTACCCAATGGCTCTACCCGCTTGATCAGCTCAGCCAGCGAGTAGCCCACCCAGGGGATGACCATAGACCAGCCCTCGACGCAGCGCAGCCGGTAAATACGCTCCTCCATCGGGCTCAATGCCAGTAGGTCCTCCAAGGCCCAGCGTCCGGGTTTTTTAACCAGACCCTCAATATCCACCGTCCAGGGCGTAGTTTTCAGGGTGTGCGCATTGGCGGCCGGATCGGACTTGTCGGTGCCGAACTCGTAAAAATTGTTGTAGCCGGACGCATCTTTGTAAGCCGTCAGTTTGTCCATGGCCTGCGCACCTGGCAGCGCGCTAGTATTAAAAGGAAGCGGAGCCAATTTGCCAGGCCTTTGCGTCGGCGCAAGCGCTTGGGCTGCGCCGACGGAAGGCATGGTACCCAGGGCTAGGGCGCTGGTACTGGCGAGCAAATGACGTAGCGCGCCGCGGCGGCCTTGCACCCATTCGCGGGGGGTGATGTCAGAACTTTGAAGTTTCACAGGGGCTCCAGTCAAAAAACTATGCCGCCGCAAGCACCCTAGGGGCGGGTGCGCGCCAGACCAGGCACGCTTAACGCAAACCGGCCACGTAATCCGCTAGAGCCTTAATTTCGCGGTCATTGAGCTTGGCCGCAATCTGGCTCATTTGCAAGTTGTTTTTGCGCACACCATCACGGAACGCGGTCAACTGGGCCGCCGCATATTCGGCATGCTGGCCACCGATGCGCGGGTACTGCGCGGGGATGCCAGCACCATTGGGGCTGTGGCAACCGGCACAGGCCGGCACTTGGCGGTCAGCGATGCCGCCGCGGTAAATTCTTTCGCCCAAAGCCACATTTTCTCTGTCCTTGGCAAAACCGGTCTTCGCGGCTTTGCTTTCCAGCCAGAAAGAGATATTGCGCATATCGTCTTCGGACAAGGTGCTGGCAAAACCCATCATGACGGCGTTGGCACGCTTGCCAGATTTATATTCCTGAAGTTGTTTCACCAAATACTGGGGGTGCTGCTGCGCCAGTTTAGGGAATGTCGGCGTGCCCGAATTACCGTCTGCCCCATGGCAGGCCGCGCACACCGCGGTAAAGCTGGCTTCGCCTTTTGCCAGATCGGGTTTGGCGGCTTTGGCAGGCTCAGCGCCTTGGGCCGGGGCGAAGAACGCGCTGGTAAGCATGGCTGCGACGAGAAACAATGCGGAAAACGACTTCATGGTGCTAGGGCTCTTAAGTAGGGCAAAAACCCCGGCATTCTACAATGCGACCCTGGGCTTGCCCGCCACAACAACCACAAGCCCATGACCATCCCACGCCTACCCACTCCGGCCCAGCCAGCCATCGCCGCCGCCGCGCCCAAGAGCGCGGCCCTGCAAGCGCTGGGCTGGTTGCACACGGCGCGATTTCTGACCACCGCGCCACAATTGCATTTTTTGCCGGAGTTGGACGTGCCGGAAATTGCTTTTGTCGGGCGCTCCAATGCCGGTAAATCCACCTGCATCAACACCTTAACCCAGCAAAAACAACTGGCTTTTGCTTCCAAACGCCCCGGGCGCACCCAGCACATCAACCTGTTTGCTTTGGGCAAACAAGGCGTAATGGACGCAGTGCTCACCGATTTGCCTGGCTATGGCTACGCGGCCGTGCCCAAGCAGGACAAGATCCGCTGGCAACAAGTCATGGCCAATTACCTGGTCACCCGGAAGAATTTGCAAGCTATTGTGCTGATGTGCGACCCACGCCACGGGATGACCGAATTGGACGAAATATTGCTCGACGTCATCCGCCCCCGGGTGGAAGAAGGTTTGAAATTCTTGGTGGTACTGACCAAGGCCGACAAACTGACCCGCAGCGAGGGCGCGAAAGTCTTGTCGATTACGAAGTTGCAAGCCGGCGGTGGTGAAGTGCGGCTTTTTTCTGCCACCAAGCGCACCGGCTTGGAGGCCGTGGCCACGCTTTTGTGGGAGTGGGCCCACCCTGCTAGCCTCGCGTCGCTGGCGCTTGAACCGACGGCTAGTTAACAACACGGTGTGTAGGCTATGTCAGAGCCTAGCCTAGCCTGAAGCGTAGATACTGGGCGCACCCGGCGGGCGCGTCTTAAAGCGCTTGTGTACCCAGTAATACTGAGCCGGGTCCTGGTCAATCCATTGCTCAATCCATTGGTTCATGCGCAAGGTGTCGGCTTGCAAGTCCTCGCTGGGGAAATCCGCCCACACATCGCTCAATCGGACTTCATAACCACCGGGAACCAGGCGGCTGACCAAGGTGCAGACGCGCGCGCGCCCAAGCTTGGCAAAACGCGCCAGCGTCGGCACGGTAGCGGCAGGCACGCCGTAAAACGGAACCCATAGCGCCCCCTCGGCGCCGAAATCCATATCCGGCGACAGGTGCAGCCGGATACCTTTGCGCAATCCGCGCAGCACCGGTTGGGGGCCGTCTTTGCGGGCAATCGAGTGCACCTTACCCGAACGATTGCGACCTCGCACCATCCATTCTTCGGCCCACACCTGGGTCAAGGGCACATAAATGCAAGCGGTGCTGATTTGCTGCAACTCGGTAATTACCACGCCGCCAACATCCAGACCCACCATATGCGGTGCCAAAAATATCAAGGGCTCGGGGTTTTCCAGTTCGACCAGCGCCCCGTCAAAATGGATGCGTTCGCGCAGCAAGGGCACAGGCGCGTGCCATAACCAGGCGCGGTCCAGCAAAGCTTGGGCAAAAAGACGGAAGTGTCTGCGTGCAATAGCCCTGCGCTGCGCCAGGTCCAAGTGCCCAAAGCAGGCCGCAAGATTGGCCTGCACGACCGCGCGACGGCGACGGGCAAAGACATACAAGAGCATTCCCAGGGCGCTGCCTATAGCGCGCAAAACCGGCAGCGGCACATAAGCCAGCAACTGCATGACCCGGATCAAGGGGTTCACGCAAGCGGCTCCCGGCGGGGTTGCTTGAAGCGCTCGTAGCCCCACAAGTACTGGGCCGGGCATTGGCGCACCAAGCCCTCCATGGCGCTGTTGACCTGGGCCACCATGCAAGCCAGATCTGCTTGCAAGTCCACCTCCAGCTTGCAGGCATGGATGCAATAGCCCTGTCCCCAGGGCAAGCGCTCTCCCCAGGCCACAACCACATCGGCGCCGGTTTGCAAGACCAGTTTGGCAGCCAGGGTCATGGTGTAGGCCGGGCGGCCCCAGACCGGTGACCAAATGCCCATGCCCAAGGGCGGCACCTGGTCGGGCAAGAGGCCGACGGCCTCGCCCTTGCGCAAAGCCTTGAGCAATTTACGCACGCCCTGTAAATTGGTAGGCACGGTCAGCATGCCCTGGCGGCTGCGCGAGGCCTGCAGCATGGCCGCCAACCAAGCTTGGCGCGCCGGACGGTACAGCACCGTCATAGGCCCATAGCGCTCACCAAACAGCGCCGCCGCAGAGGGCGCTGTCACTTCAAAACAACCTAAGTGTGGGGTCAAAAAAATCACGCCGCGCCCGCTGGTGTAAGCGGCCTGAACCGCCTCTTGCCCGTTCCACTGTACCGGTACCGGCGCGCCAAACCACAAGCGGGGCGATTCCAACACGCTGCACCCGGCCTGCCCAATAGCGCCAAGGGCCTCGCGCCAGCCATAGCCGGCCTGCTGCAACTGGGTGTGAAAACGCTGGCGGTAATCCTGCGAAAACCCATAGCTCAAATAACCCAGCAGCCAACCGACACCGTGCAATAGCCACAGAGGGCAGCGCGCGAGCAGACGGATCAAAAATGGCATAGGGCTTTGCTAGAATGAAATGGTCGCCGAGTTAAACGAGCAACTTGCAGGGCGACGACATGATCGACCGGCATTGCCGGCCAATTGTGCCTTGTCCTTCGGGTCAAATCTGCTAAAGCGTTCGCCAGCTCCCGGGATTGGCAACGCATGTCAACCTCACATTTTTTAGGAGAGCAACCATGGCGAACGATTTTCTTTTTACCTCCGAGTCGGTGTCCGAAGGACATCCCGACAAAGTATCCGACCAGATTTCGGATGCGATTTTGGACGCGATTTTCAAGCAAGACCCCAAGTCCCGCGTCGCCGCGGAAACCCTGTGCAACACCGGTCTGGTGGTGCTGGCCGGCGAGATCACCACCAATGCGCATGTGGATTACATACAGGTGGCACGCGATACCATCAAGCGCATCGGATACGACAACACCGAATACGGTATTGACTACAAGGGCTGCGCCGTGCTGGTCGCCTACGACAAGCAATCCAATGACATCGCCCAAGGCGTGGACCACGCCAGTGACGACCACCTCAACACCGGCGCCGGTGACCAGGGCCTGATGTTTGGCTACGCCTGCAACGAAACGCCCGAGCTGATGCCCGCGCCGATTTACTATGCCCACCGCCTGGTCGAGCGCCAGGCCCAGTTGCGCAAAGACGGGCGCCTGCCGTTTTTGCGTCCGGATGCCAAAAGCCAGGTGACCATGCGCTACGTCAACGGCAAGCCGCATAGCATTGACACCGTCGTGCTGTCCAGCCAGCACAGCCCTGAGATGAGCAATGGCGCGACCATGAAGCAAGAATTCATCGACGCGGTGATCGAAGAAATCATCAAACCGGTCTTGCCCAAAGAGTGGCTGAAAGACACCCGCTACCTGGTCAATCCCACCGGCCGCTGTGTGGTCGGCGGGCCGCAAGGCGACTGCGGCCTGACCGGACGCAAAATCATTGTGGACACCTATGGCGGCGCCTGCCCGCACGGCGGCGGCGCGTTCTCCGGTAAAGATCCCACCAAGGTGGATCGCTCCGCAGCCTATGCCGCGCGCTATGTGGCCAAGAACATTGTGGCGGCCGGTCTGGCCCCCCAATGCCAGATCCAGGTGGCCTATGCCATTGGCGTGGCCAAGCCCATGAACGTTACGGTCTATACCGAAGGCACCGGTGTGATTTCTGACGAAAAAATCGCCGCCCTGGTCAGTGAATATTTTGACCTGCGCCCCAAAGGCATCATCCAGATGCTAGACCTGCTACGCCCGATTTACGAGAAAACCGCGTCCTACGGCCACTTCGGCCGTGAAGAACCCGAATTCACCTGGGAACGTACGGACAAAGCGAGCGCGCTGCGTGCAGCGGCAGGCTTGTAAAACAACAAACGCATGAAGCTGCAGACACAACGCCTGATAGACCGCTGGCTGGGCCAGTTGCTATGTGGCCTGGTGTCGGGCTGGGTGCAGCTCTGCGGTTTATGGCGCAAGCCTGCGGTGATGCCGCAGGATGCGCGACATATTCTGGTCATCCTGTTGTCGGAAATGGGCAGCATCGTCTTAGCCGGTCCGATGTTTGCCGCGCTACGCCAGCGCTACCCGCAAGCGGCCATCCACATTCTGCAACTGAAAAAAAACCAAGAAGTCACTCGCTTGCTGTCGCTTACCGAAGCAGCCCACATGCATACGATCGACGACAGCGGCGGCCTTGCGCTGGTGGGCGACATCCTGCGCGTGAGCGCACAACTGCGCGCTTTGGGTGTTGACGCGGTTATCGACTGCGAATTGTTTTCGCGCGTCAGCGCGCTGCTGTCCTTTGCCTGCGGCGCCCAGGTGCGCAGCGGTTTTACCCCGCATACGCAGGAAGGCCTGTACCGGGGCAGCTTTATTACGCATGCGATTCCCTACAACCCTTACCAGCACATCAGCTTGCAATTTTTATCGCTGGTCGATGCCCTGCAGGCGGACAGCCTACCGCGCAATAAAGCGGCGCCCATCCGGGCGGTACCCCAAGACAGTGCTTTGTCCGTACCGTTTACGCCCGAAGAACTTTTGGCTTACCAGGACACATTGGGGCAGGACCATCCGGCCACCCAAGCCAAACGCCTGGTGCTCCTGTATGCCGGTGGCGGAATCCTGCCCGAGCGCGCCTGGCCGCAAGCGCACTATGCGCGCGTGGCGCAAGGGCTGTGTCACAAGGGTTACGCGGTCGGCTTGATTGGCCTCAAAGACGATGCCGCTTTAGCGCAACATCTGAAGACCCAGGTCGGCAGTGATTTATGCATTGACCTGACCGGCTATACCCGCAGCATCCGCGAGCTCTTGATGTTGTTTTATGCCGCCGATTTGCTCATTACCAACGACGGCGGTCCTGGCCATTTCGCCACCTTGACGCCGATCCAAACCATGGTTTTTTTCGGACCCGAAACCGGCAAGCTGTATGGACCGCTAGGCAAGCGCAGTGTGGTGCTTGAATCGGGTATCGCCTGCTCGCCCTGCCTGAGCGCCTACAACCACCGCCTGACCTTTTGCGATGGCGACAACCAGTGCCTCAAACGCATTACGCCGGATCCGGTGCTGGACCAGGCGCTGGCCTTTTTGCAAGCGCAGTGCGGTGCGCAGGTGGCGGCGCCCGGCGCATGAGCGCGCAAGCCCTCGGGCGTGACCGCCTGCTGGTCCTACTGCGCTGGCTGCTGGGTATCCGCTACATCAAATTTGGCATGGTCGGAGCCAGTGGCACCGTCGTCAATATCGCCGTGCTCTATCTGGGCCACGAGTATGTGTTTCAAAGCCTGGAGGGACCCCAGGGCAAGCCTTACGCCTCACTGGCACTGGCGATTGCGGTGGCCACCGTCAATAACTTTACGTGGAACCGCCTCTGGACCTGGGCTGACCGTGTGCAGCAGATGCCCAGCGAAGCGGGCATAGACCCCTTGCCCCCTACGAGTTTGGCCGTGCAGTTGTTCCAATACGCACTGGCGTCCTGGTTTGGCATCGGCCTGCAATACGTGCTCACCCTGTGGCTGGCGCACAGCATGCATTACATGTTGGCCAATGTGATTGCCATCGTCATCGCCAGCGTAAGTAATTTTTTAGCCAACGACCGCTGGACCTTTCGTAAACGCTAGAGTGCTCCGCATGGTGTCCATCACGCAGCCCCGCACATCCGCTACACAAGGCGCACTCTGGCCCTGGTGGGTCTTGCTTTTTTGCGCAGTAGCTCTGTATTTTTTCGGACTCGGCAGTCCTTATGCGCCGACCAATGGCGACGAAATGGTCTATATCCATATCGCCCGCCTCACAGCAGCTTCGGGGCATTGGCTACCGCTGGTATCGGACCTGGAGAATATGCGCAACACCAAACCACCCTTGCTGTTCTGGCAAGCCATCGCCAGCGGCGATTGGAGCGCACAAGGTAGTTTGTTTTCTCTGCGCTGGCCCAGCGTGGCCTACACCTTGCTAACCGCCGCCGCTTTAGGCTGGATGACACTGCGCATCAGCGACCAATGGCGCACCGCGCTGCTGGCAGCGATCATTTTTTTGGCCTTTTTTTCCACCTACCGCTATAGCCGGGTGTACTTGACCAGCGCTCCCGAAACTTTTTGGCTGGCCTTGCCTATGTGGTATCTGTTATGGCAACAAACTGCGCCTACGCGCAGCGCACCGCCACCGGCCGCATTACCTTCCCAGGCCGGCCAGTGGTCCGCTCCGGCCTACCTGCTGTCGGGCCTGGTCATGGGCGTGGGGCTTTTGTACAAGTCCTTCGCCCTCATTGCGCCAGCGGCAGCCACGCTGGGCTGCGCCTTGTGGCTGAGCCAAGGAAGCCTGCGCTTCGAACCCTTGGTGCGCACGGCAGCGGGCGTGTGTTTCAGCGTGGTCGTCGCACTAGGCGTTTTCTCACTCTGGTTTGTGCTGGACCCCGATCCCCGGGCGGTTTGGCAGGAGTTTGTGATCGGCGAAAACGCCGGCAAGCTGCAAACCGGCGGCTATTGGCAAGCGGCCTTGAACGGGGACTATCCCCTATGGCAGCAAGCCTTGGCCTACCCGGAAAACGCCGGACTGCTGCTGCCAGTGGCACTAGGACTGTGCTGGTACGCACTGCGCTGCGCTTGGCTTGGTCATTGGCGGGCCTGGGCCGGTCAACCCCAGGGCACGCTTTTGATCTGGCTGATGGTGTGGTTGCTGGTCTTTAGCATCCCCAGCCAGCGCTCAGCGCGCTACGTCATTGCGGCCATGCCGGCCTTTGCCATCCTGCTGGCGATGTACTGGGAACACCTGGCACGCGGCTGGTTTTTTGCCGTTTTACTGATCGGCGCGATCGCTTTGACACTGTTAGCCCGCATTGGCTGGGTTATGCACGGCTTGGGCATAGGCACAGACCTTGAGCTAGGCATCACTCTGATGTGCGCCGCGCTGGGCTTGGCCGCCTGCCTTGGCGGCTTCTTGGACGCGCGCTGGACGCGCAACAGCGCCTTGGCCGCCACGCTGGCGCTGTACGCCTGTTTCAGCGCCATGACCGCACCGCTTACTAGCGCGAAAGCGGGCTATAGCGCAGCCATTCAGGTGCGCATGCAAAAGCTGCGTATCGCAGTGCCCAATGGCTTTAACGGGCAATACGAGCGCTTTGCCTTTTTGCTGCCGGGCAGTACCCTTGTCCCGTATGACGTCGAAGGACGCAACACCGCAAGCCTGCGCCCGGATCTGCCTGCCGCAGAACGCCTTGACTATTTGCTGGAACGCTTTGACGCGGTGGTGTGGATCGACGCCGAGACAGCGCCGACGCCGTTGACTTGCCTGCCGCACTGCGAGTTGCTGGCGCAGCGCTGGCATGTAAAAAGCCGCCACCGCGCTGGGGAGGTAAGCTTATCCAATGTGTGGCAGCCACAGGAGTGGTTGTTTGGCAAAGAGCGCTTAATCATTAGCAAGCCCTGAAACGCCGGCTTCGCCAATCAGGTGCCCTGGCGTTTACGGTAGCGCACGAGCGCGTAGCCATGCAGGCCGACGAACAACCAGGGATCGAGCACCGCGTCCCACAAATTACCGGTGGGCCAACGGGACACCCAAAACAAGGCCAGCACCGGCAGCAGCACTTTGGATGGTGCTTGCAGTAGCGTCGCTGCGCGGCCACTTGCGATCCATGGCCACAGGGCTACCAGCAAAATCAAGCCATTGGCCGAGGGATGAAAACCCAAGGCATACAGGCTCCAGGGTAAATAAGCAAAGACATCGAGCAGCAGCAACCAGCCCATGGCTATGCCCACAAGCGCAAAGCGGTCTTGCCATGCAAAGCTGCGCTGTCTGGAACTAGCAGGGTCAGGGTATTGCGCGCTTTGGGGCCATCGGCGCTGCACCAGACTGCGCCATAGGTAGCTTAGGGCCAAGCCGATGGCCATGAGACTGGGCGTCTGAAATGCCAGCCCCAGCCAATAGCTCAGGCCCCAGGGGCCGGGAATGCAAGCCCACAATGCACATGCCAGGGCCAGCAGGCGGCCCTTGTCGCGCACCCAGCGCGCATCAACGCATTGCATCAGGGCCGTGACGAGCGCCGCCAACACCAAGGCCCAGCCCACTTGCCTGAGCAGGGGCAGCAAAGCCGGCTGCGGCAACAGGGGTGCGGCATCCTGCACCAGACGCATCCAATAGGGCCCATCCACCCAGTTCATGGGCGACCTTTGTCAGCCGCTGCCCTGGCCTGCGACACCCAGGCAAATCGCTGCCAGGCAATCGACTGGCGCTGGTCGGTATAGCTCACCCAAAGCTGGCCATCGACCATGGCCATGGCCGGGTAGGAGTATTCGCGTCCGGGTGGCCCGTTTTCCAATTCCACCGTAGTGCTCCACAGGCTACCGTCCGCCGAGGACGCCATGCGCAAGCGGTCACGGCCGCTTTTTTGCGGGTTGTACACCAGCAAGTGCTGCCCGCCTGCCGTCAGCGTGGCGACGCTGGCATTGGGGTTATCCAGGGGCAAATCTTCGGCGTCTGACCACTGGACGCCGCCATCGCGGGTCCGGGCTACACGGATGCGACCCGCAGGCCCGCTATCGCGCATCAAGGCGAGCCACTCGCGCCGGTCCAGTGCCAGCAAAGCCGGTTGCAGCATCTGGCCTTGGGTTGACATCGGCACCATAGCGCGCAGCGCACCTTGCGCATCCAGGCGCAGGGCCACCGGGTATTTGCGCGCCAGTTCAAAGTAGGCTGGCAACACCAGACCGCCGTCGGCCAAGGGCAAAGGGGCGGTGCGCACCAGGTAGCTGGTATTCCAAAGCCAGGACAATGGCAACACCGCTACAGCGTCCCAGGCCCACGGCGCCTGCGGCGTGGGTGCAGCCTGACGCAAATGCACCACCCGCCCTGCCGCCCAGCCACCTAAACCGGTGGCCACGACAAACAAATGCACTTGCCCCTGTCCATCCAGCCAGGCTACCGGATTGCCAAGCCGGCGGATGCCAAACCCTAGCTGCGCGCCCATCTCCCAGCGGTCCACCACCATACGGGCGGGGGACCAGCTGCCGCTGGCACGGTCCAGCGCCGACATGGCGATCTGGACATTGGGCGCACTCTCGCGGTCGCCAGCAAACCAAAAAGCCAGCAGCGCCGAGGGATGCGCGGCCGGCATTGCGAGCAAGGCGCTGGCATGCGCGGCGGGCACGCCCTGGGGCATGGGGATATGGCCCTGCCCCGTACGCTCCCAACGTCCGCCCGCAAACGCGGCTTGCCCTGGGCTTGGAGAAGCGTCCGCCCCGTGCGCTGGGGCCATCTGGACGGCCTGCGCAGGCACTAGCTGCGCTCGCCGTCCGGCATCGACCAGACACAGCAGCGCGGCGATGGCCAGCGCCGTAGCGGCGCGCAACAAGCGGGGGGGAAAACGCATTGGTGCATCTTAGCGGTCGCGCCTACGACCACCCATCGCTTGCGGCCAAGCGCTGCATGCCGATAGCGCGGCGGGCCCTGCAAATGCGCGACCTGAAACATCTGCCGCTACGGCACAGCCCGGCCACTAAACTGCGTGCTGCACGCGAGGTAGCGTGCTCCTGCACACGAGGCTATTTATCTATGGCAAACCACAGCATTCTTGCGATCGCGCCTTTGGGATTTCCCTGGCAAACCATAGACCCGTTTTTGTTCTGCGTCCACCACGACGATGCCTATCCGCGCGGCAACGCGAATATGGGGCCCAAGGCCGATCTGGGTGGGCGCAATATCGGTCAGGACTTTGAGGGCAAAGACGGCTGGCGCATGTACCACGGCACCACGGTGCCAGGCTTTCCGGCCCATCCACACCGAGGTTTTGAAACCGTCACCATCGTGCGCCAGGGTTTTATCGACCACTCCGACTCGCTCGGAGCCACTGCCCGCTTCGGGCCGGGCGATGTGCAATGGCTCACTGCAGGCAAAGGCATTGTGCACTGCGAAATGTTTCCGCTGCGCCAAACCGAGAGCACCAACCCGGCCGAGTTATTCCAAATTTGGCTCAATCTGCCGGCGCGTAAAAAAATGGCCGAACCGCACTTCACCATGCTCTGGGCCGATAGCGTCCCATCGCTTGAATTTGCCGACGCGAAGGGGCGCAAGACCTCGGTCCAAGTGGTAGCCGGAGCGCTGGAGCAGGCGCGCGGTGCAGCGCCACCGCCGGACTCCTGGGCCTCTGAGGTGGACTCCGACCTGGCCATTTGGACTATCCGCATGCAAGCCGGCGCACAATGGACCATGCCGGAAGCAAGCCATTTGCAATCGCGACGCCGTCTTTACTATTTTAGAGGTAGCGGACTCACCGTCAACGGCCAGACGATTGCATCGCAATCGGTAGTGGAAGTACAGGCGCAAGATGCCCTCGCGCTGCAGGGCGGCGACGACGAGACGCAATTGCTGATGCTGCAAGGTCGCCCTATCGGCGAGCCAGTGGCGCAGCACGGCCCCTTTGTCATGAATACCCAGGCTGAAATCCACCAGGCCTTTGCCGATTACCGCCGCACCGAATTTGGCGGCTGGCCCTGGGGCCGCAGCGACCCGGTACATCCGCGGGACAAGGGACGCTTTGCCCAGCATGCCAACGGCCGCATCGAAGAGCGCTAGAGCGCTGGCGCGGCGCTTGCTGCAAAATGCGCGACTTACTCGAAACGCTTGGATACGCAATGTCACTGATTCCCGCCACCATACTCACTGGATTTTTAGGTTCGGGTAAAACCACCTTGCTCAAACGCATACTGACCGAGGCGCACGGCCAAAAAATCGCGGTCATTGAAAACGAATTCGGTGAGGAAAATATCGACAGCGATATTTTGGTCAGCGACACCCAGGAACAAATCATCCAGATGAGCAATGGCTGCGTCTGCTGCACCATCCGCGAAGACTTGCGCACCACTTTGCAAGACTTGGCAGAGAAAAAGCGCAAAGGCGAACTGGACTTTGACCGCGTCGTCATCGAAACCACCGGCCTGGCCGACCCCGGCCCGGTGGCGCAAACCTTTTTTATGGACGATGAGGTGGCCGAGTCCTACCTGCTAGACGCCATCCTGACCCTGGTGGATGCCAAACACGCGCCCGACCAGCTCAACGAACGCCAGGAAGCCCGGCGCCAGGTGGGTTTCGCGGACCAGATTTTTATCAGCAAATCCGACCTGGTCAGCGCCGAAGCCTTGAGTGCACTGACCCACCGCCTGCAACACATGAACCCGCGCGCGCCCCGGCATATTGCGCACTTTGGCGCGATGGACATTCAAAACGTGCTGAATTTGCACGGCTTCAACCTCAACGCCACCTTGGACATTGACCCCGAGTTTCTAAGCGGCGGCGACCATGGACATGGACATGGGCATGAGCACCACGACGACGACCATGACCACGGACACGACGCTGCGGCCCACGTGCATGGCCCCGATTGCGACCACCCTTCCCACGCCCACGAGGCACACCATGGCCACCACCACCATGTCGATGACGATGTCAAAAGCTTTGTGTTCAGGTCCGAGCGGCCTTTTGACCCGGGCAAACTGGAAGACTTCCTAGGCGCTATCGTTAACATTTATGGCCCGCGCATGTTGCGCTACAAAGGTGTCTTATTTATGCAAGGCAGTGAACGTAAAGTGATCTTCCAAGGCGTGCACCAGTTGATGGGCAGCGATCTGGGTCCTCTATGGGGTGCTTACGAAGTCAAGTCCAGCAAACTGGTATTTATTGGTATCGATTTGCCCAAAGACATCTTGTTGCAAGGCATGGAGCAGTCCCTTGTCTGAGCGTTTTTGCAGCCGCTTACGGCCTTACAACAAGCGGTCTTGACTTGCCTGTACACTCGCGCGCCGAACAAGGAGGCAGCCCGGCGGGGCGGGTCAATAGCTGAACTTCCCGCAATCGGGGCCCATGGGTTTCTATTAGGAGACACGAATTGAACGCCACCAGCACCAAGAACGCCAAGCCCAGCACGGCAGCCAAGCAAGTGCCCGCGCCCAAGCCCAGCGCGGCCAAGACCGCCAAGACCCCCGTCGCAGCCGCCAAAAAGCCGGCTGTAGCGCCTAAATCGATCTCTCCAACACAGGCTAAGACCAGCGCGTCGGCCCCGAAAAAAACTGTGACTACCTCCCTCAAAAAAACCACATCGGCACCGGCGTCCAAAGCCGCAGCACCGGCTGCAAAAAAAACCGCTGCCAGTACCGCAGTCGCATCTAAAGCCCCGGCGGCCGCTGTAAAACCGGCGAACAAAGCACCGCTTGTAATCAAAGCAGCACCTGTGGCCGCAAGTGTGCTTATGCCGGTGGCGCCCAAAGTGCCAACGCAGCCGAGCAATGACCCGACCGCGGTGCCGGTCAAATCTGGCAGGCCTTCGTCGCGTCTGGCGCAATTGACCGTTCCTTCTATGGCCCAATCGGTTGCCTCCACCGCAGCCAAGGCCAGCTTCGGCAACGCCTACGAAGCAGAGCCGGTTGCGCCAGTCATTCCAGCGCCAGTCAAGAAAGACCCCAAATTGGCCAACAACTGGAAAACCAAGCCGGTGGACCAATTGAGCGACGCCGAATTGCAGGCCATGCCCGACTCCGAGTACATGAACGATGTGCACATGGCCGCCTTCCGGCTCAAACTGGTAGTGCTTAAGCGCGAGATCCTCAGCAATGCCGGTGAAACCACCGAGCATTTGCGCGAAGACACCTCGGTGGTGCCAGACCCCACCGACCGGGCCACCATCGAAGAGGAACATGCCCTGGAGTTGCGCACCCGGGATCGCGAACGCAAATTGCTCAAAAAAATCGAACAATCGATTACCCGTATTGATGCCGGCGATTACGGTTATTGCGATGAAACCGGCGAGGCCATCGGCATCGGACGCTTGCTGGCCCGGCCCACGGCCACGCTGTCGCTGGAAGCGCAACAGCGCCGCGAGCTCAAACAAAAGATGTTCGGCGATTAAAGCCGCTTCGTGGGCTCGGGCAAGGATACCTAGTCGCGCCCTTTTTTCCATGCGCAATCAGCGTTAAGCGGCCAATAGACAAAACGCCGCACCCCAAAAACTATTCACCCGTTACTTGCAATGCAATTGCTAAGTACTTAATTTAGAACGTCTTTTATGCGTTTTTTAGACGCAGATCAGGTTCTAAGTCTTTGATTTCATTGGAAAAAACTTACAAAAACCTTGTCCCCAACACGAATTTGCTGGTAAAGTGCAAATAAGTGCAAATAAGTGGAGGAAAGTGCCAAAAATAGGGCCTTTCACTCATTCAGTTGGAATAAGAGGTTTTTGTGGTGTTTCAAGGTGCTTCTTCGCTTACGCTCGACGGCAAAGGGCGCCTGTCCGTGCCGACGCGGCACCGCGACGTCCTGAGCGCGACCGCGCAAGGACTGCTCACCATCACCAAACACCCGCACGGCTGCTTGATGGTCTTCCCGCGCCCCGAGTGGGACTTGTTCCGTGACCGGATTTCCGCCCTGCCCATGTCGGCGCAATGGTGGAAACGGATTTTTCTGGGCAATGCCATGGATGTGGAGCTCGACAGCACGGGGCGCATCCTCATTTCTCCCGAACTGCGCCAAGGCGCAGGCATCGCAAAAGACACGGTTCTGCTGGGCATGGGCAACCACTTCGAACTCTGGGACAAAATGTCCTACGAAACGCAGGAAGCCAAGGCAATGCAAGAGCAAATGCCTGACGTATTCAAAGACTTTTCCTTCTGAGCGCGCCCATGGACGCGGTTGCGCAACACACCACTGTTTTGCTCACAGAAGCGATTGACGCGCTTTTGACGCCCGCGGATCCCTCGGACAGCAGACCGCAGGACGGTCTGTACGTCGATGCCACCTTTGGCCGTGGCGGCCATAGCCGTTTACTGCTGACGCGCTTATCGCCAAGTGGGCGCGTACTGGCTTTTGATCGAGACCCGCAAGCCGTCGCAGAAGCGACCAGCCTCCAGGACGCGCGCTTTTCCATCCGGCAGCAAAGCTTTTCTCGCATCGCTGAAATGCCACAGGCCAGTGCGTCGGGTATTTTGATGGACCTGGGCGTGAGCTCACCGCAAATTGACACACCCGCACGCGGATTTAGTTTCCGCTTTGAGGGTCCCTTGGATATGCGCATGGACACCACATGCGGACAAAGTGTGGCGCAATGGCTGACGGACGCCAGCGTCGAAACCATAACGGAGGTGATACGTGACTATGGCGAAGAGCGGTTTGCTGGCCAGATTGCAAAGGCGATTGTCGCTCGCCGGCAGGAACACGGACCGATTGAAACAACCACCGAGCTTGCCCAACTCGTGGCTGACACAGTCAAGACCCGCGAGCCGGGTCAGAACCCTGCAACGCGCACCTTCCAGGCTTTTCGGATTTTCATCAATGCCGAACTGGAAGAGCTCGAACAAGCCCTAGATGCAGCGCTGGAAGTACTTGCTCCGGGCGGGCGCCTGGTGGTGATCAGCTTTCACTCTTTAGAGGACCGCATCGTCAAACAATTTATCGCGCGCCACTCCAAGGACGAATACGACCGGCGCCGTCCTTTTGCGGCTCCGCGCGCCATGCGACTTCGCGCGCTGGGCCGCAATCGCCCCGGCGCTGCCGAGGTGGCGGTCAATCCGCGCGCCCGCAGCGCCATCATGCGCGTGGCGGTTCGCAATGACACCATGCAGGGGCTGGCGGCATGACGCGCATCAGCCTTTTGCTAATTTTGGCTACGCTGGCCAGTGCCATGTATTTGGTGAGCGTGCAGTATGAGTCGCGTCGCCTGTTTACCGAACTCGAACGCGCCCAGCGCGAAGGGCGTCGCCTGAAAACTGAATTTGAGCGGCTGGAAGTAGAAAAACGCAGCCAGGCCACGCCTGCACGAGTAGAACGTGTGGCGCGCGAAAAACTGCAAATGCACCAGGTCACGCCGGGCATTACGGTGTACATGGGGCAGACCCACAAGCCGGAGCAGCATCCGTGAGCCGCAGCATCCGTTACACCGCCAGCCCCTTGCTGACCAGCCGTACGCCGGTATGGCGCAGCAAGTTGGTGGTATCGGCGCTGGCGCTGGGCTTTGTGGGCCTGGGGGCGCGCGCCGCCTACATCCAGGTGTTTAACAACGACTTTTTCCAACGCCAGGGCGAAGTACGCTACAGCCGTACCCTGGAACTTCCGGCCAACCGGGGCCGCATCCTGGACCGCAACGGCTTGATACTGGCTTCCAGTGTCCCGTCGCCCAGCATCTGGGCGATACCGGAAGATGTGGAGTTAGATGAGGTCCAACGGGCTAATCTGGCCAAGCTGCTGGAGCTGCCGCTGGCCGAACTGAACAAAAAATTGGCCGACGAAGACAAAGGCTTTGTCTGGCTCAAACGCCATGTCGAGCCGGAAAGGGCCAAACAAATCGCCCAAGCCGGTTTCAAAGGCATCCACCAGCGCACCGAATTCAAAAGGCAATACCCCGAAGGCGAAGCCGCCGCGCATGTGGTCGGCTTTACCAATGTGGAAGACAAGGGGCAAGAAGGCATTGAACTGCTCTACAACAGCACCTTGCTGGGTCGCGCCGGCTCGCGCCATGTGATCAAAGACCGCTTGGGCCAGTCGGTCGAGCAAGTGGGCGAAAGCGTGCCGCCGGTGGCCGGCAAAGATGTGCAACTGAGCATAGACACCAAGGTGCAGTTTTTTGCCTACCAAAAATTGCGCGACGCGGTGCTGAACAACCGGGCCCAAGCGGGCAGTGTTGTGGTCTTGGATGCCAATACCGGCGAAGTGCTGGCCCTGGCCAACTACCCTAGCTATAACCCGGAAAAGCGCCTCAACCTCAACGGCTCGCAACTGCGTAACCGGGCCCTGACAGACACCTTTGAGCCCGGCTCGGTGATGAAGCCTTTCACCATCGGCCTGGCCCTGGACACCGGGCGTGTCAAAACCTCGACCATCATCGACACCGCGCCCGGTTCGGTGACGATAACCGGTGCCACTATCCGCGATTCGCATCCCCATGGTGCCTTGAGCGTAGAGCAAGTGATTCAGGTGTCCAGCAATGTGGGCACCACCAAAATCGCGATGCAAATGCCAGCCAGCGAAATGTGGGAAACCTTCTCCGGCGCGGGCTTTGGCCAAAAGCCGCAAATCGAATTCCCCGGCGCAGTGCCGGGCAAGCTGCGCCCCTACAAAACATGGCGCCCGATTGAGCAGGCCACGGCCTCCTATGGCTATGGTTTGTCGGCCTCTTTGTTCCAGATGGTGCGCTCTTACACGGTGTTCTCGCATGAGGGGCAAATCATCCGCGCCACCTTGCTCAAAAACGATGAGCCAGCCGTTGGCATCCCCGTGTTTTCCAGTGATACCGCCGCCAAAGTGCGCAAGATGCTGCAAATGGCCGCGGGGCCCGGCGGCACCGGCCAGAAGGCGCAGACCGCTGGGTATTCGGTGGGCGGCAAATCGGGCACGGCCTACAAGCAAATCGGCAAAGGCTATGGCAGCGAGGGCAACCGCAAATACCGCAGCTGGTTTGTCGGCATGGCGCCGGTTGACAAGCCGCGCATCATTGTCGGCGTCATGCTCGATGAGCCTAGTGCAGGCAAATACTACGGGGGCGAAGTGGCCGCGCCGGTGTTCAGCGAGACGGTGCAGCAAACCCTGCGCGTCATGGGTGTGCAACCGGATATCAGCATCCGTCCGCAAATCGTGGCCAACGCGGTAGAAGAAAGCTTTTGATGCAAGCGCAATTGCACACTCCCCAACAAGCAGCGGCCTGGCTGCGTGAACGGGTGACCGGCCAATTACAAACCGACCACCGCAAGCTGCACGCCGGCGATGGTTTTATCGCCATGCCCGGCCTGTCAGTCGATGCACGGCAATTCGTACCGCAGGCACTGCACGACGGCGCCGCTGCCTGCCTGGTCGATGCCCAGGATGCGGCACAGTGGAGTCTGGGGGATGCGCGCGTCGCGCCCTATGTCACGCTCAAAAGCGACTGCGCGCAAATTGCCGCCGCTTTTTATGAGCACCCCTCGCGCAGCGTGCAAGTGCTGGCAATTACCGGCACCAATGGCAAAACCTCCAGCGCCTGGTGGCTGGCCCAAGCGCTCAATACCATGGGCACCCAACCAGTGTGCGCACTGATAGGCACGCTGGGTATCGGCATAGCCCCTGCAAACCCGGCCAAGCCCAGTGCGCTGAGTTCGAGTGGACTGACCACGCCGGACAGCGTGCTGCTGCAACACAGCTTGCGCAGCTTTGTGGACCAGGGCTTGGACTATTGCGCCTTGGAAGCGTCCTCCATCGGCATCGAAGAGGGCCGCTTAGACGGCACGCGCGTACGGCTTGCGTTGTTCACCAATTTCACCCAGGACCATCTGGACTACCACGGCACGATGCAAGCCTACTGGGCTGCCAAACGGCGCCTGTTCGCCTGGCCCGGTCTGCAAGCAGCGGTGCTCAATATCGACGACGATCAGGGCGCGGCATTGGCGAGCGAACTGGCCGCGCAAGCGCCGGAAATCGATTTATGGACCGTGTCCACCCATTTGGCAGCGCGCTTGCAAGCGCGCGATATCCAGCAAGGTCCGCTGGGCTTGCAATTTGCCGTCGTGGAAGGCACGCAGCGCTGCCTGTTGCGCACCCGCATCATCGGCGGCTACAACGTTGCTAACTTGCTGGGCGTGATAGCCAGCCTGCGCGCGCTGGGCATAGACCTGTCCACTGCGGTGCAGGCCTGCGGCAACTTGCCGCCGGTGCCAGGCCGCTTGCAATGCCTGGGTGGGCAGGACGCACCACTGGCAGTGGTGGACTATGCGCATACGCCGGACGCTTTGCAAAAAACCTTGGAAGCGTTGCGCCCGGTGGCCCAGCAGCGCGGTGGCGCGCTATGGTGTGTGTTTGGTTGCGGCGGCGACCGCGACCGCGCCAAGCGTCCACTCATGGGCGCTATCGCCGCGAGCAAGGCGGACCACATTGTGCTGACCAGCGACAACCCGCGCATGGAAAACCCTGCCAACATCATCAGCCACATCCTGGCCGGCATGGGCGGCCAGCCACACATCCAAGTGCAAGCTGACCGCGCCCTGGCGATTGCCCAGTCGCTAACGCAAGCGGGCGCTAGCGACGTGGTACTGATCGCGGGCAAAGGCCATGAAGCGGCGCAGGAAGTGGCCGGACAAAAATTCATTTTTTCCGATGTCGACCATGCCGATATCGCCCTGGCCCTACGGGCGCAATTGGCTGCCGCATGAGCGCCGTACTGATGAATCTGGGCCAGGTACAGCAATGGCTGCAGACAGCAAGCACCCACTTGCCGGTCACGCTGCACGGCGCACCCGATACCGGCATCCTGCGCGTGCACACCGACAGCCGCAGCCTGGAACCTGGCGATTTGTTTGTCGCGCTGCGCGGTGATACCTACGACGCGAATAACTTTTTACACCAGGCCAAGGAACGCGGTGCCAGCGCCCTGCTTTGCCACAGCGGTTTGTCCGCCAGCCAGTACCCGCAAGGTCTGCCGCGCATTGAGGTGGCAGAAAGCACGCAATCCTTAGGCCAACTGGCACAGGCCTGGCGCGCACAATTTTCCTTGCCCCTGATCGCCGTGACCGGCAGCAATGGCAAGACCACGGTCACGCAAATGATCGCCGCCATCTTGCAGCAGCACGTACCCGATGGCGCGGCGCTGGCCACGCAAGGTAATTTGAATAACGCGATTGGGGTGCCCTTGACCTTGCTGCGCCTGCGCGCCAAGCACCGGATCGCCGTGGTGGAATTGGGCATGAACCATCCGGGCGAAATCGCCCAACTCGCCGCCATGGCCCAGCCCACGGTGGCCCTGGTGAATAACGCGCAGCGCGAGCATCTGGAATTCCTGCACACCGTCGATGCGGTAGCCGCCGAAAACGGTGCAGTGCTGCAAGCGCTGCCCGCGAGCGGCTGCGCTGTATTTGGGCTGGACGATAGCTATACCAGCCAGTGGGAAGCGCAAAACAAGGCCAAGCATCTGCTGGGTTTTGCCGCAGCAGCGGTGGCAGAACACGACGCTGTCTATGGCGAACAAGCCTTGTGGCAAGACGGCGGCTGGGCGGTACGCGCGCGCTGGCGCCAAGGCGCCTCCAGCGGGGTTTTGCACTACCGCTTGGATATCGCAGGTAAGCACAATGTACGCAACTCCTGGGCAGCGGCTGCCTGCGCCTTGGCCGCCGGCGTCAGCCCAGCAGCTGTCGAGCGCGGTTTGCAAGCTTTCGTAGCGGTCAAGGGCCGCTCGCGTGCACTCAGCCTGGTCTGGGGCGGGCGCCGCATCAGCCTGGTCGATGACAGCTACAACGCCAACCCCGACTCGGTGCAGGCTGCTATCGATGTGCTGCGCGAGCTGCCCGCGCCGCGCCTGTTGGTACTGGGCGATATGGGTGAGGTCGGCGACCAGGGCCCGCAACTGCACGCGCAAGCCGGCCGCTACGCGCACAGTCAGGGCATCGAACACCTGCTAGCCACAGGAAGCTTGAGCCAAGCTAGCGTCCAAGCCTTTGTTCAGGCCGGTGGGCAGGCGCATCATTGTCTCGATACAACCGCTTTGACGCACGCAGTAGCCCAGGCATTGGCGCACAGTGCCAGCGTGCTGGTCAAAGGTTCGCGCTTTATGCGCATGGAAAAAATCATAGAAGCCTTGCAGGACAGGGCCACCACCCAACATACGCCAGTGGAGTCTGACCATGCAGCCTGAGTACTTGAAAGAGGCCAAAACATGCTGCTAAGCCTGACGCAATGGCTGCAAGGTCTTTACCCCGAGTGGGGTTTTCTGCGGGTGTTCCAGTACCTAACATTGCGTGCTGTCATGGCCGCTGCCACGGCGCTGGTGATTGGCTTGGCCGCAGGTCCTGCGGTGATACGGCGTTTGCAGTCGCTCAAGATCGGTCAGCCCATCCGGGGCTACGGCATGGAGTCGCACTTGAGCAAAAGCGGCACCCCTACCATGGGTGGCGTGCTGATCTTGATTGCGATTGCCAGTTCGACTCTGTTGTGGGTGGACCTGTCCAACCGCTTCGTCTGGATTTGCCTGATCGTGACCCTGGGCTTTGGTGCGATCGGCTGGGCCGATGACTGGCGCAAAGTGGTCCATAAAGACCCCGAAGGCATGCCCTCGGGCGAGAAATATATGTGGCAATCCATCATCGGGGTTGTGGCCGCCTTATGCCTGGTTTTCAGTATCTCGGAAAACTCCAATGGCCGGGTGCTGGAGTTGTTTGTCAACTGGGTTAGCTCCGGTTTTGACGTCAGCTTGCCACCCAAAGCGGGCCTGCTGCTGCCCTTTTTCAAGCAGGTGAGCTATCCGCTGGGCGTGCTGGGCTTTGTGGTGCTGACCTATCTGGTGATTGTGGGCTCGAGCAATGCGGTGAATTTGACCGATGGCCTAGACGGTCTGGCCATCATGCCGGTGGTGATGGTGGGCTCAGCGCTCGGTGTTTTTGCCTATGTCACCGGCAGTGTGATTTATTCCAAATACCTGTTCTTGCCGCATATTCCGGGCGCCGGCGAATTGCTGATTTTCTGCGCGGCGATTGCCGGTGCTGGTCTGGCGTTTTTGTGGTTTAACACCCATCCGGCGCAAGTCTTTATGGGCGATGTGGGTGCGCTGGCCTTAGGGGCTGCGCTAGGCACCGTCGCCGTCATCGTGCGCCAAGAAATCGTACTGGCCATGATGGGCGGGGTATTCGTGGCAGAGGCCTTATCGGTGATGCTGCAAGTGCTGTACTTTAAGTACACCCGTAAAAAATATGGCGAAGGCCGCCGCTTCTTCCGTATGGCGCCTTTGCACCACCATTTCGAAAAGCAGGGTTGGAAAGAAACGCAGGTCGTGGTGCGCTTCTGGATCATCACCATGCTGCTGTGCCTGCTCGGCCTGTCCACCCTGAAGCTGAGGTAAGCGCATGAACATGCAAGGGCAACAGGTGTTAGTCGTCGGTCTGGGAGCTTCCGGCCTAGCGATGGCATGCTGGTGCGCGGGCCAAGGGGCGCAAATCACCGTGCTGGACGACCGCGCCATGCCGCCGCACGCTGCGACCCTTGCACAGGACATTCCATCGGCACGCCTGTTGCACGGCGCACTCGATGCACAAGCCTTGGCGCACGGCCCCTTTGAGCGCATTTGCATCAGTCCCGGATTGGCGCCAAAGCGTATCAACGCCTTGGTCGATGCTGCCCGCGCCCAGGCCCTGTGGGTAGGCAGCGAGCTAGGCTTGTTTGCGCAAGCCTTGCGCGAACTGCAAGAAGCGCAGGCCTATCAGCCCCAGATCATCGCAATTACCGGCACCAACGGCAAAACCACCGTTACTTCACTGACCGGGCAATTGGTCGCTCGCGCCGGAAAGACGGTGGCCGTCGCCGGCAATATCGGCCCGACTTTGCTCGACACCCTGGCCCAGGCGCTGCAGGCGCAGGCCTTGCCGCAGGTATGGGTGCTGGAGTTATCCAGCTTTCAACTGCACTATGCCCAGGACTTTGAGCCCACGGTGGCCACCGTGCTCAACCTCAGCCAGGACCATCTGGATTGGCATACCGATGTGCAAGACTATGCGCGCGCCAAGGCCCGCATCTTCGGTAGCAAGGCTTTAATGCTGCTCAACCGCGACGATGCGCAGGTCATGGCCATGCTGCCCGAGCCGCTGCGGGTGAAATTGCAAAAGCCGGTGCAACGCGCCCATGTGTGCTTTAGCGCGCAGACGCCAACCCACGCCGGCGACTACGGCCTGGAAGAAGTCAATGGGGTGGTCTGGCTGGTACGGGCGGTGCCTGCGGATGGAACGCTCAAGCGCGGGCGCAACGCGCCCGTCGAAGACTTATTTTTGCAACACCTGATGCCGGCCGATGCGCTGCGTATCCGCGGCCGGCATAACGCCTGCAATGCCTTGGCCGCTATCGCACTGGCCAGCGCCACCGGCTGCGCGCTCGGGCCTATGTTGTTCGGACTGCGTGAATACCGCGGCGAGCCGCACCGCGTCCAATCGCTGGGCGTGGTGGGCGCGGTCGAATACTTTGACGACAGCAAAGGCACCAATGTCGGCGCCACCGTAGCCGCCTTAGAGGGCCTGGGCCAGGACCGCGCACTGTTTGTGATTTTGGGCGGCGAAGGCAAAGGGCAAGATTTTTCGCCCTTGGCAGTGCCGGTGCGCGCGTATGTGCGCGCCGTGCTGCTGATAGGCCGCGATGCCGGACTCATCCGCCAAGCTTTGGAGGGCACCGGTGTCCGCTTGCGCGATGCTGCGTCGATGGACGACGCGGTGCAACAGGCCGCGGCCTTGGCGCAGCCAGGCGATGCGGTGCTGATGTCACCGGCTTGCGCCAGCTTTGATATGTTCCAAGACTATGCGCACCGGGCAGCCGTGTTTGCGCAAGCCGTGCAGTCACTGGCACTGGCGCAAGGGCAGATGCTGGAGGCAGCGCTATGAGTATTACCGCTAACCTGTGGAGCCGTTGGGGTCTGGGCAAATCCGCCCAAGAGAGCGAGGCATTGCCGGTGCGACTGGGCCGTCGCGCCAACTACGCAAATACGCAAAGCAGCAGCCGCGTGAGCAGCCTAGACCATGCCTTGATCGCCGTGGTTTCTACGCTGTTGGTGTGGGGCGCCATCATGGTGTATTCGGCCACCATCGCCATGCCCGACAACCCCAAGTTTGCCGGCTACACGCACAATTATTTTCTGCTGCGCCACCTGGCCTCGATTGCCGTGGGCCTGCTCGCCTGCTGGATTGCCTTCCAGTTGCCAGTACAAACCTGGGAAAGGCTGGCGCCCCTCTTGTTCATGGCATCCTTGGTTTTGCTGGTGGCAGTGCTGATTCCGTATATCGGCAAAGGCGTGAACGGCGCAAGGCGCTGGATATCGCTTGGCATTACGAATTTTCAGCCCTCGGAACTGGCCAAGTTTTCTGCCGTGGTCTATGCCTCGGGCTATATGGTGCGCAAGATGGAAGTCAAAGAAGACTTTCTGCGCGCGGTCTGGCCTATGGCCGCTGCTGTAGGGGTGATGGGTGTTTTATTGTTGGCTGAGCCGGACATGGGCGCCTTCCTGGTGATCGCCGTCATTGCCATGGGCATCTTGTTTTTGGGTGGTGTTAACGCAAGCATGTTCTTCCTGATCTCGGGCGTGCTGCTGGCAGCTTTTGCGCTGATGATTGCCTTTAACGACTACCGCCGCGCGCGCATATTTGCCTACCTAGACCCGTGGAGTGAGCACAACGCGCTAGCCAAGGGCTATCAGCTAACGCACTCGCTTATCGCGCTGGGGCGCGGCGAGGTGTTCGGCGTGGGCTTGGGCGGCAGTGTGGAAAAGCTGCATTGGCTGCCCGAAGCGCATACCGATTTTCTGGTGGCCGTGATCGGCGAAGAGTTTGGTCTGGTTGGTGTGCTGGCGCTGATTATTTTGTTTCTGTGGATGACGCGGCGCATTATTCATATTGGCCGCCAGGCCGTAGCGCTGGAGCGGGTGTTTGCCGGCCTGGTGGCCCAAGGCGTGGGCATCTGGATGGGCTTTCAGGGCTTTATCAATATGGGCGTGAACCTCGGCGCGCTGCCCACCAAGGGTCTGACGCTACCACTCATGAGCTATGGCGGCTCGGCGATTTTGGTCAATTTAGTGGCGCTGGCTTTGGTGCTGCGCATTGACTATGAAAACCGCAAGCTGATGCAAGGGGTGCCGGCATGATGGCCACGAACGCAGCACGCACCCCCTGCGCCTTGGTGATGGCCGGAGGTACGGGCGGGCACATCTTTCCTGGCCTGGCGATTGCGCAAGCCTTGCGCGACAAGGGCTGGCGTGTGCATTGGCTGGGCGCACCGAACAGCATGGAAAGCCGCCTAGTGCCGCCGCGCGGTTTTGCACTGGAAACCATTGCATTTTCCGGCGTGCGCGGCAAAGGCACTAGCAACCTACTGTGGCTGCCACTGCGCCTGCTGCGCGCCTGCTGGCAAAGCCTGGCGGTACTGGGCCGGGTGCAGCCCGATGTGGTGCTGGGATTTGGCGGCTACATCAGCCTGCCCGGCGGTTTAATGAGCGCGCTCAAGCGCATACCGCTGCTGGTACACGAGCAAAACTCGGTAGCCGGGGCTGCCAACAGAGTATTGGCTCGCGTGGCGCGCCGCGCATTTAGCGCCTTTCCCGCTGCGCTGGACGCAGCGCAGCATGTGGGCAACCCCTTGCGCGCCGAGTTTTTGGTTCAAGACGCGCCGGATCAGCGTTTTGCCGGTCGCAGCGGGCCCTTACAAATTCTGGTGCTGGGCGGCAGCCTGGGCGCCAGCGCGCTCAACCGCATCGTGCCGCAAGCCCTGGCTTTATTGCCCGCCGACCTGCGCCCGAGCGTTATCCACCAAAGTGGCGAGCAGCATATTGATGCGCTGCGCACCCACTACGCGCAAACCGGGGTGCAGGCCACGCTTGTTCCCTTTATAGACGACACGGCCAGCGCCATGGCACTGGCCGACCTGGTGATTTGCCGCGCAGGCGCGAGCACCGTGACCGAAATCGCGGCGGTAGGCGCCGCGGCTTTGTTCATCCCCTTCCCTGCGGCGGTGGACGACCACCAGACGCATAACGCCCGCTTTCTGGTGGACCAGGGCGCCGCGTGCCTGATGCCGCAGCACAGCTTGACGCCCGAGGGCCTGGCCCACTGGCTGCAAGCCTGCGATCGGGCCACTTTATTGCGCACTGCGCAAGCAGCTAAAGGCCTGCAAAACCTGGCTGCAACTACGGCCATGGTGCAGGCTTGTGAGGAGATCGTGGCATGAAACACGCGGTACGCCATATTCACTTTGTCGGCATCGGCGGCTCGGGTATGTCGGGCATTGCCGAGATCCTGCACAACCTGGGCTACCGCATCAGCGGCTCGGACCTGAGTGACAGCACCACCCTGCAACGTCTGGGCACTTTGGGTATCCGCACTTTTGTCGGTCACCATACCGAGCATGTGGCAGGTGCCGACGCAGTGGTGACCTCCACCGCCGTGCAAGCCACCAACCCCGAAGTGCTGCAAGCACGCGTGATGCATATCCCGGTGGTGCCACGCGCACTGATGCTGGCCGAACTGATGCGGCTTAAACAAGGTATTGCGATTGCCGGTACCCACGGCAAAACCACCACCACCAGCCTGGTGGCCAGCGTGCTGGCCGAAGCCGGCCTGGACCCGACTTTTGTCATCGGCGGGCGTCTGAACAGTGCCGGTGCCAATGCGCGCCTGGGTCAGGGCGAGTACATCGTGGTCGAGGCCGACGAGTCCGATGCCTCCTTCCTCAACCTGCTGCCGGTGATGGCCGTGGTGACGAATATCGACGCCGACCATATGGAAACCTATGGACACGACTTTGGCCGCTTGCAGCAAGCCTTTGTCGATTTTCTGCACCGCATGCCGTTTTATGGCACCGCCGTGCTGTGCACCGATGACGCCGCAGTGCGCGCCATTGTGGACCAGGTGACCTGCCCGGTCACTAGCTATGGCATCAATGCCGAGGCCCAGGTACGCGCACTCGATATCCGAGCGGTGCATGGTCAAATGCATTTCCGGGTGCAAAGGCGCAATGGCGTCACCTTGCCTGATCTGGACATTGTGCTCAACCTGCCTGGGCACCATAACGTGCTCAACGCCCTATCGGCCATCGCGATTGCGGTGGAGCTCAACATCCCCGATGCGGCGGTGCAAAAAGCCTTACGCGAATTCAAGGGCGTGGCCAGGCGCTTTCAGCGCTACGGCGACCACGCCCTGCCCGGCGGCGGCGGCGTAACCGTGGTGGACGATTACGGCCACCATCCGGTGGAAATGGCGGCCACGCTGGAAGCGGCACGCGGTGCCTTCCCCGGTCGGCGACTCATACTGGCCTTCCAACCGCACCGCTTTACCCGCACCCGCGACTGCTTTGAGGACTTCGTCAAAGTCATGGGCTTGGCCGATGTGGTGCTACTGGCCGAGGTGTATTCCGCGGGCGAGGCGCCTATCGTGGCCGCAGACAGCCGCGCCCTGGCCCGCGCCATGCGGGTGCGCGGCAATACCGACCCGGTGTTTGTGGATGCCATCGGCGAGATGGCCGCTACCGCTGTACGCAATGCACGGGATGGCGATGTGCTGCTCTGCATGGGCGCAGGCTCCATCAGCGCGGTACCCGGACAGATCGTGGCGCTCTTGCGCCAAAGCGCCACGCGGGAGGGCAGCCTATGAGCACGGCCACCCAATTACAGACAAGCGCCATGGGCAAAGTCGCGGTGTTGATGGGCGGCAGCTCGGCAGAGCGGGAGATTTCTTTGCTTTCGGGCCAGGGCGTGCTGACGGCGCTGCAATCACGCGGTATTGATGCACACGCGTTTGACCCGCAGCAGCGTTCCTTGTGGGAACTCAAAGAGCAAGCCTTTAGCCGTTGCTTTATCGCCCTGCATGGCCGCCATGGCGAAGACGGCACGGTGCAAGGTGCGCTGGAGTTGTTGGGTATTCCCTACACCGGCTCGGGCGTGATGGCATCTAGCATTTCCATAGACAAAGTCATGACCAAGCGCGTTTGGATTGCCGAGGGAATCCCAACACCCAAATACATCGCGCTGCAGCAGGGGAGCTTTGATCGGCACCAGGTGATTGAGATTCCAGACGCATTGGGCCTACCAGTAATCGTTAAGCCGGCGCGCGAAGGCTCATCTATTGGACTTAGCAAGGTTATAGGCTATTCCGGTATGGCCGCGGCGATCGAACTGGCCGGAACACTCGATGCTGACATTCTTTGCGAGGAGTGCATCGAAGGCGATGAAGTTACTTGCCCGGTCATCGGTGAGGGTGCCAACGCGCATGCCTTGCCCGTGATACGTATCGTCGCGCCAGATGGAAATTACGACTACCAAAACAAGTACTTCACAGAAGATACACACTATTTCGTTCCATCGGGAATCCCCCAAGGCGAGGAAGAGGCCATTCAGGCACTGGCACTTAAGGCATATCGGGTTCTGGGCTGCCGGGGCTGGGGTCGGGCCGACGTAATGATCCGCGCCAGCGACCGCAAACCGTTTTTACTGGAAATGAACACCTCCCCCGGCATGACCAGCCATTCGCTGGTGCCCATGTCTGCGCGCGCTGCCGGCATGTCTTATGAAGACCTGTGCCTGCAATTGCTGGCCAGCGCGGCGCTAGATGCGGACAGCACCAAGGGGAAGGCTGCATGAAGCGCAGCGAAGCCCCGGCCCTCGATGTTCGCCTGATGAACGCAGCGGCTATCGTTTTATTTGTAGTGTTTGTACTGGCCTGCGCGCTGGCGCTGACACGCTGGGTCGCCACGCACCAGGTGTTTGCATTTCAAGGTATCACCGTCATCGGCGATGTCAGCCATTGCAATGCCGCCACCGTGCGCGCGCATATGGTCTCCCGCGTGAAGGGCACTTTTTTCAGCATGGATTTGGGCAGCACCCGCGATGCCTTTGAAGCCATTCCCTGGGTGCGCAAAGCGGTGGTACACCGCGACTTTCCGAACCACTTGCGCGTTAAGTTGCAAGAGCACCAGGTGGTCGCTTATTGGGGCGATGAAAGTGAACAGCGCCTACTCAATAGCTATGGCGAAGTGTTTGATGCCAATGCCGGGGAAGTGGAGCAATACGGACTGCCGCGCCTCAATGGCCCGAAAAACCAGAGCGCGCTGGTGCTAGCCGCCTACCGATTGATAGAGCCACAATTTTCCGCGTTTAACCTGACGATCGAAAGCCTGGACTTAAGCGTGCAGGGCAGCTGGCGCATAGCCCTGACCGGTGGCGCCCTCATCGAAGCCGGGCGCGGAGACAGCCAAGAGCTGGCCAAGCGCACCCAGGCGTTTTTGCAAACCCTCTCGCGCGTAGTGGCCCGCTACAGCCGGCCCCTGGGCGCCTTGGAATCGGCCGACTTGCGGCATGAAAACGGTTATGCCATCCGCTTGCGTGGCGTCAACACGATAGCGACAGCACCTTCCCCCACTCCATGATGAATAACACAACAGGTAACTAGCTATGGCCCGCGAATACAAAGACTTAGTCGTTGGACTGGACATCGGAACCGCCAAAGTGATGGCGGTAGTGGCCGAGGTGCTGCCCGACGGCAGCCTGCGTCTGGCAGGTTTTGGCTCGGCGCCTAGCAGCGGACTCAAGCGCGGCGTGGTAGTCAACATCGATGCCACGGTACACAGCATCCAGCAGGCGCTCAAGGAAGCCGAGTTGATGGCCGATTGCAAAATCACCCGCGTCTATACCGGCATTACCGGTAGCCATATTAGGGGCCTGAACTCCAGCGGCATGGTGGCCATCAAAGACCGCGAAGTGAGCCAGGCCGATGTCACGCGCGTGGTGGAAACTGCTAAGGCCATCCATATCTCCAGCGACCAGCGCTTACTGCTGGTCGAGCCGCAGGAATTTGTGATAGACGGCCAGGATGTGAAAGAACCCATTGGCATGAGCGGCATGCGCCTGGAAGCCAAAGTGCATATCGTCACCGGCGCGCAAAGTGCGGCGGAAAACATCATCAAGTGCGTGCGCCGTTGCGGCCTGGAAGTCGAGCAACTCATGCTCAACCCGCTGGCCTCCAGCCTGTCGGTGCTCACCGAAGACGAGCGCGAACTGGGCGTGGCGCTGGTGGACATCGGCGCTGGCACCACCGACATTGCCATCTTCACCAACGGCGCTATCCGCCACACCGCCGTCATCCCGATCGCCGGAGACTTGATTACCAGCGACATCGCCATGGCGCTGCGCACACCGACCAAGGACGCAGAAGAAATCAAAGTCGAAAGTGGCCACGCCAAGCAAGTGCTGGTGGATCCGGAAGTGCAAGTGGAAGTACCCGGCCTGGGCGACCGTGGCCCGCGCATGCTCAGCCGCCAGGCCCTCTCCGGTGTGATCGAGCCGCGCATAGAAGAAATTTTCACCCTGGTCAACCAGGTCATGCGCGAGTCCGGCTACGAAGAAGTGCTGTCCTCGGGCATTGTGCTGACCGGCGGCAGTTGCCTGATGCCGGGCATGGTGGAGCTGGGCGAAGACATTTTTCTCAAGCCGGTGCGCCGGGGCATTCCCCAGTACGCCAATGCCTTGTCCGACATGGTGGCGCAACCCCGCGCCGCCACCGTGATGGGCTTTTTGGAAGAGGCCCGTATCGCGCGTCTGCGCGGCATCAAAGTGGCCCAAAAAGGCGGCAGCGTGAAGAGCGCATTTGCCCAGATTCGTGATTTTTTTGCAGGAACTTTCTAAATGAAAAACTCCCCGCTCGCGCGCCGCCGCACTTGGCTCCACTGCACTTCGCTTTATCTTTGGATGGCACGCGCTGGGCCGCCGCCAGACCCTGTTTGTTTTCTCAAGCCTTTCTCATTTTTTTCCATCGCCACGCATACCTTAGGAGCCTCACATGACCATTGAACTCATCGAAGAAGAAATCTTCAACCAGGGAACCCTCATCAAAGTCATTGGCGTGGGCGGCGGCGGCGGCAATGCGGTTGAGTACATGATTCAGTCGCACGTGACGGGCGTGGAATTCATCTGCGCCAACACCGATGCGCAGGCACTGAACCGAAGCACCGCACACCGTACGATTCAGCTAGGCGAAACCGGTCTGGGTGCAGGCAGCCGCCCGCACAAAGGACGCGCTGCTGCAGAGTTGGCCGAAGCGGACATCCGTAGCGCTATTGAAGGCGCCAATATGCTGTTTATTACCGCCGGCATGGGCGGTGGCACCGGCACTGGCGCCGCCCCCATCATTGCGCGGGTGGCCAAGGAAATGGGCATCTTGACCGTAGGCGTGGTGACCAAGCCTTTCGAATTTGAAGGCGGCCCGCGCATGAAAAACGCGGACGAAGGCCTGGCCGAGCTGGAAGCCAATGTCGATTCGCTGATCGTGGTGCTCAACGAAAAACTGCTCGAAGTGCTGGGCGACGATATCAGCCAGGATGAGGCCTTTGCCTATGCCAACGATGTGTTGAAAAACGCCGTAGGCGGCATTGCCGAGATCATCAATGTGCCTGGCCATGTGAACGTGGACTTTGAAGACGTGCGCACCGTGATGGGCGAGCCCGGTAAAGCCATGATGGGTACCGCCCTGGCCAAAGGCCCAGACCGTGCGCGCATCGCGGCCGAACAAGCCGTGGCCTGCCCGCTGCTCGAGGGCATAGACCTGTCGGGCGCCAAAGGCGTGCTGGTGCTGATCACCGCGGCCAAAGGTTCGCTCAAATTGAGCGAATCCAAGCTGGCGATGAACACCATCCGCGCCTACGCCTCGCCCGAAGCGCATGTGATCTACGGTACCGCTTATGACGACTCGCTGGGCGAAGACGTGCGCGTCACCGTGGTAGCCACCGGCCTGAGCCGGCCGCGCCGCACTGCGCCTCCGCTGCAAGTGCTGCGCACCGGCACTTACGATGCCGCGCCCTCGGCCATGGCCAACACCCATGCGGCCATGTCCGCAAGTACGATGCAACGCAGCATGGGCAACAGCACCATGGCGTCGGCCTCAGGCATAGGCGGCAGCACCGGCATCAGCGCCCCGGCACCGGCGAGCGCCTCCACCGACTACGGCACGCTTCGCACTCCCGCCGTCTGGCGCGGCAGCCGCACCACCGCTGCGCAAAAAGTAGATGCGCTCTCGAGCGGCGGCATGGACGATTACGAAATCCCGGCCTTCTTGCGCAAGCAAGCGGATTGATTTTTTCATCGGCCATCGGCGACTTTTGTCAAGAGCCGCTCGGTGCGGGCGCCTAGCCCCATCGATCGGCTCTTGACGGGCGCGCTTTTACAATTGACCCGTGCTGCAACAAAGAACCCTCAAATCACTGACCCGCGCCGTCGGCGTGGGCCTGCACAGCGGTCAGCGTGTTGAAATCACCTTGCGGCCGGCAGCGCCCGGAACCGGTATCGTGTTTCGCCGTGTAGACCTTCCCCACCCGGTCGATATCGCGGTTTCACCGCAAGCGGTCACTGATACGCGGCTGGCTTCTACCCTTTCGCAGGGCGACGCCAAAGTGCATACCGTCGAGCATTTGATGTCGGCCTGCGCCGGCTTGGGCGTGGACAATTTGTATATTGATATCAATGCCGAGGAAGTTCCTATCCTAGACGGCTCGGCGGCATCATTTGTTTTTCTGCTGCAAAGTGCCGGCATCGAATTGCAAAACGCGGCGCGCCGCTTTATTCGCGTCAAAGCGCCCATCCGCGTAGAACAGGGCCAGGGAGCCGATCTCAAATGGGCGAGCTTGGAGCCCTACCATGGCTTTAAGCTGAGTTTTGCCATCGACTTTGCGCATCCGGCCGTGGACTCCACCGGGCAAAGCGTGGAATTTGACTTAAGCCAGGGCTCGTACGCGCGCGACATTGCACGGGCGCGCACTTTCGGCTTTACCAAGGACGTGGAAATGATGCGCCAAAACGGCCTGGCCTTGGGTGGCGGTCTGGACAATGCCATCGTCATGGACGACTACAAAGTGCTCAATTCCGATGGCCTGCGCTATGACGATGAGTTTGTGAAGCACAAGATTTTGGATGCCATGGGCGATCTGTATTTGCTGGGCATGCCCTTGCTGGCGCACTACCGCGCCCACCGCTCGGGCCATGCGCTGAACAACCAATTGCTGCGCCAGTTGCAAGCGCAGCCGCAGGACTGGGAAGTGCTTACTTTTGACGATGAACGCAGCGCCCCCAAAGGCTTTGCGCAATTGGCACCGGCCTGGTGATTGCGCCGCGCAGTGGCAGCCTCAGTGGCTGCGCCCCGACTTGTAACCGGCGCCCGCGCCAATGCCCTGGGCCTTTGCAACGCGTGCCATGGCTGCGCCGGCATGGGCATGGGTAATCGCCAAACCTAAAGCGTCGGCCGCATCCGGGCCAGGCAGGCCGGGCAGGTCTAACAAGCGGCGCACCATCTCGCGGATTTGCATTTTGTCGGCGCGCCCATAGCCGGCCACCGCTTGCTTCATTTGTAATGCCGTGTATTCGGCGACCGGCAATTTGGCATGGACCAAGGCGCTGATCAATGCCCCACGTGCCTGGCCTAGCAGTAAAGTGGACTGCGGGTTGACATTCACAAACACGATTTCCACGGCGGCGTAATCGGGCTGGTAGCGTTGCACCACCTCGGCCAAACCGTTAAACAAGGCTTCGATGCGATCGGGCAAGGCCTGGCTGGCCAGGCCTTGGGTGCTGATGGTGCCGCTGGCCACGTAGCGAAGGCTGCTGCCTTGCTGGTCCAGCACGCCAAAGCCCGTGGTGCGCAGGCCGGGATCGACGCCCAAAATTTTCATGGTGCGGGGGCGCCAGGCAGGCGGGCGTCGGGCATGCGGGCGACGATGACATTGGCGCGCGCATTGAGGTATTCGGAATTAGGCAGTTTTTCAAAGTAGCGTGGCCTAGGCAGCATCACGGCTAAGCGCGCCGCTTCCCAGGGACTGAGTTGCGCCGCAGACTTGCGGAAATAGTGACGCGCAGCGGCTTCGGCGCCAAACACACCGTCACCCCATTCCACGCTGTTGAGGTAGATTTCCAAAATCCGTTGCTTGCTCAGCAGCTTTTCCATGAGCAGGGTGATGACCATTTCCTGGGCTTTGCGCACCAGCGTGCGTTCGCCTGACAAAAACAAATTTTTTGCTAACTGCTGGCTAATGGTCGAGCCGCCAACGACTTTGACCGACCGAGTTTCACGGCTATTTTTGGCTTTGGCCGCCCGCTGTGCAGCGCGTTCTTCCGCCTTGCTGTTTTTCGACCAGGCTTTTTCCAATGCGGCCCAGTCGATGCCGTCGTGGCTGGCAAAACTGTCGTCCTCGGAGGCGATCACCGCACGCTTGAGCGCCTGGCCCAGTTGCGCATCCGTCTGCCAGCGCTGGCTCCAACGCACGCTGCCTTGCTCCTGCAGTTGGCGCCAGACTTGCGAGCGCTCAAAACTGCTGGACTGCGGATCCACCCAGGCCATGGCTGCAATGCGCAGCGCAAAATACAGTTGCAAACCCAGCAGCGCCAAGCACAACACACCGAGTAATCGCAACAAGGCCATCAGGCAAGCCCCAAGGCCTGGGAGCGCAAGGCTTCACCGCGGGTGAACGAAAAGCACACCACCGCTTGCGCACGCAAGGTCTTAGGCGGGGTCCGGGGTGTCCAGTACATCGACAGCAATGGTAATTGGGCCGACCAGGTCTTCTTCGTCTTCGCCCTGCACGCCCGACGCAAGCGCTGCAGCATCGCCTGGGTCACCGGCCTCCTGCGGGCTGTCCAGACGCTCTAGCACGGTGGCGCTCACATCCAGGGTCATCAGGTCAATCGTGCCCAGGCGCAATCGCACTTGCGCACCCCGTGGCAGACCCGCCCCAGCGGCAATGGCCAGCACCAGCGGCAGCTCGTCGGCGCGGGCCATACCCTCTTTGATCACGGTTGCGACCAGTTCGCTAATGGCGTTCTGGCGCAGGTATTGCAGCGTCCAAAAGCGCTCCATGGCGGCCTGGTAGCCGTTGTAGGCGGCGTAGGTGGCCTCGAAGGCGGAGATGATGGAAAACAGCTGCGCGTCTTTGGGCTTGAAGGGCGCGGCCAGCGCTGCAGTACTGCCGTGGCGCACACAGGCGATGATTTGCCATTGGTTCACCAGATCGGTGTAGCGGCGCAGCGGCGAGGTGCTCCAGGCATAGCTGGGCACGCCGATACCGGCATGCGGCAAGGCCTTGGTGCCCATGCGCACTTTGACGCCCGGCGCCATTGAGGCCTGGCTGCGGTAAATCGCGGGTACGCCCAGACTGGCGAGCCATTGGCCCCAGGTGCTGTTGGCCAAAATCATGGCCTCGGCCACGATCAGGTCTAGCGGTGCACCGCGCTGGCGCACGCTGATCTGCACGCTCTCGTTGCCCGCCGGCTCCCCGGCCAGCAGGTCTGGGAGGCGGAAGTTGTAGTCCGGCCGGTTAAAGCTTTCGGGTTTGCCGCGCACGATTTCACGCCGGGCCTTATGGGCGCAGGCAAAGCGGTGCAAAAAGGCCAGCTGTCTATGCAAAGCCGTGGCCGCTGCGCGCTGGCTATCGGCGCTGCCATCGTCGGTAGCTTGCGCCGCTTGCAGCCATTCCTCGGTGACTAGGCTGTCGAGCTGGTCGTGGCGCAGGTTGTGGCTGATGGGCAGGCTTTCGATGCGGGTTTCGCTGTGCTTTATTTCCAGGGTCTGCTCGTCCAAGGTGACATAGAGCGAAAGCGCCGGGCAGTGGCGACCTTGCTGCAAGGTATAGACCTGCACCAGCGCATCGGGCAGCATGGTCAGCTTGTATCCCGGCATATAGACGGTGGACAAACGGTGACGGCCCAGTCGGTCGATATCGCTATCGGGCGCAATAGCCAGGCCGGGGGCAGCAATATGCACCCCCATAGTGACCGTGCCGCTACCCAGGCCTTGTAGCGACAAAGCATCGTCGATTTCGGTGGTGGCCGAGTCGTCAATCGAAAAAGCGGCTACCGGCGCCAGCGGTAACTCATCCGCGGGCGCAACCGCCGCCATCGCGGCAAAAGCCGTGCCCTGCGGAAAGTTTTCCAGCAAAAAGCGCTTCCAATGGAACTGGTACGGCGAATCGATGGCGCCGCTGGCTAGTAGTAAATCCAAGGGTGCAGTGCGGCTGTCACGCGAGGCTTGCACCACGGCTTTGTATTCGGGCGCGTTTTTATCTGGCTTGAACAGAATTTTGTAAAGCTGCGCGCGCACCGGCGCGGGGCAGTGGCCTTGGGTAAGCTCATGCGCCCATTGCGCGATCAACTCGGTTTGCAGGCGCTTTTTTTCAATCGCTGCCAAGGCTTGGGCCACGATGTCGGCAGGCGCTTTGCGGAACAAGCCTTTACCCGCACGGCGGAAATAATGCGGCGCTTCAAACAAGCGCATCAGCATGCCCGCTTGCTCGAGCACGCTGGCTTTGTCGCTGAAGTAGTCGCGCGCCAAATCGGCAAAACCGAAATCACCCTCTGGGGAAAACTCCCAGGCCAGCTCCAACTCCACCGCTTGGCTGATGGCAAGCGCCTGCTCCATAAATTGCGCAGGCGCAGGTTTATCAAAGCGCAGCATCACATTGGCAAGCTTGACCTTGAGGCGCTTGCCACTGTCAAGCTCCACTTGCACCGTGGCATCGCTTTCGGACAAGAGCCTTGCAGCCAAGAATTTTCCAGCTTCATCAAACATCAGGTACATGGCTGGATTGTCCCATGGCGTCTTGCGGGGGCGGCGCGATAATCCGGCGATGTCCACTTCCTTTGGCAAAGTCTCGCTGCGCAGTCGCTTCATGCCCTTATGGGCCGGCCTGGACGGGCCCTTGGCCTTTATCGTGTTTTGTCTCGCCTCTGCCGGTATGCTGGTGATGTATTCCTCCGGCTATGACTTCGGCAGCCGCTTCTCTGACCATGCGCGCAATATGCTGATTGCCGCCACCGTGATGTTTGTCGCCGCGCAAATTCCACCGCAGCGCTTAATGACGCTTGCCGTACCGCTGTACATCTTGGGCGTGGCCCTTTTGATCGCGGTAGCAATTTTCGGCGTGACCAAAAAAGGTGCGCGCCGCTGGCTCAATGTCGGCCTGGTGATTCAGCCCAGTGAGATTTTGAAAATTGCCATGCCCTTGATGCTGGCTTGGTGGTTCCAAAAGCGCGAAGGCCAGCTGCGCCCCTTGGACTTTGCGGTGGCCGGGGTACTGCTGGCGCTACCCGTGGGCCTGATCCTGCGCCAGCCCGATTTGGGTACCGCCCTGCTGGTATTGCTGGCGGGTCTGTCGGTGATTTTTTTCGCCGGTGTGGGTTGGAAATGGATTGCTCCGCCTGTGGTGTTGGGACTGGTGGGCGTGGTGCTACTGATCGCTTTTGAGCCGGCGCTTTGCGCCGACGGTATGCGCTGGTCGGTCTTGCACGACTACCAGCAGCAGCGCATCTGCACCCTGCTGGACCCCACGCGCGACCCGCTGGGCAGGGGTTTTCACATCATCCAAGGCATGATCGGCATCGGGGCTGGCGGCTTTTGGGGCACCGGCTTTATGCAGGGCACCCAAACCCATCTTGAATTTATTCCCGAACGCACCACCGATTTCATCTTTGCCGCGTTTTCCGAAGAGTTCGGCCTGTTTGGCAATCTGTTGCTCCTGGGCGGCTTTATTGCACTGATATTGCGCGGCCTGGCGATTGCGCTGGAAGCGCCGACCCTTTTTTCGCGCCTGCTTGCAGGCAGCGTATCCATGATTTTTTTCGCCTACGCCTTTGTCAACATGGCCATGGTCAGTGGCATCTTGCCCGTCGTGGGTGTGCCCCTGCCCTTTATTAGCTATGGCGGAACCGCTATGGTGACACTGGGCTTTGCCTGCGGCATCCTGATGTCTATTGCCAACGCCAGGCGATTGGTGCAGTCCTGAGGCAGCGTCCTAGCGCGGGCGCCGCTCACCTTGCCCCGTCAGCGACAAGGCCATGGAGCCCCGCCTAGAATGCGTGGATGATCTCTCGCGAACCCACCCTTGAACGCCTGGCCACCGCCAAATCCCTGTTACTAACGCCTTTTGGCCTTGACGAAGGCCACCTCAGCCGCGCCTTGGCCGAAATCAAAGCGCATAAGGTGGACGAAGCCGACCTGTATTTTCAATACACCCGCTCCGAAGGCTGGAGCCTGGAGGAGGGCATTGTGAAAACCGGCTCGTTCAGCATAGACCAGGGCGTAGGGGTGCGCGCGGTCAGTGGCGAGAAAACCGCTTTTGCCTACTCGGACGATATTTCGGAAGCCGCACTGCTCGATGCTGCGCGCACGGTGCGCAGTATTTCGCAAGCGGCCAGCCAGCGCCGTATCAGCGTGAGCAAACCCAAGATTGCGCGTAGCCGCTCGCTCTACCCCGACCAAGACCCCATCGCCACCATGGACAGCGCCGCCAAAGTGGCTTTGCTAGGGCGGGTGGAAAAACTAGCCCGTGCCAAAGACCCGCGTGTGTTGCAAGTAATGGCTGGCCTGGCCATGGAATACGACGTGGTGCTGGTGGCGCGTGCAGATGGTGTGCTGGCCGCCGATGTGCGTCCGCTGGTGCGCTTATCTGTGACCGTGATTGCGGAACAAAAAGGCCGGCGCGAAGTGGGCTCCTCGGGTGGCGGCGGCCGTTTTGGTCTGGCGTATTTTGACGATGCGCAAATCAGCAAATACGTGGATCAGGCGGTGCATGCAGCGCTCACCAATTTGGAGGCGCGCCCTGCACCGGCAGGAGAAATGACCGTGGTACTGGGTTCGGGCTGGCCAGGCATTTTGTTGCACGAGGCCATTGGCCACGGCCTGGAAGGCGACTTCAACCGCAAGGGCTCCAGCGCATTTAGCGGGCGCATTGGCCAGCGCGTTGCAGCCAAAGGTGTGACGGTACTGGACGACGGCACCATGGCCGAGCGGCGCGGTTCGCTCAATGTCGATGACGAGGGCAATACCAGCGCGCGCAATGTATTGATTGAGGACGGTATTCTCAAAGGCTATATCCAAGACGCCATGAATGCGCGCCTGATGGGTGTGGCACCTACTGGCAACGGACGGCGTGAGAGCTATGCCCATGTACCTATGCCGCGTATGACCAACACCTATATGTTGGGTGGGGACAAGGCGCCAGAGGAGATCGTACGCAGTATCAAAAAAGGCCTGTACGCCGTCAATTTCGGTGGCGGTCAGGTGGACATCACTTCAGGCAAATTTGTGTTCTCGGCCAGCGAAGCCTATTGGGTGGAAAACGGCAAAATTTTGTACCCGGTCAAAGGCGCGACCCTGGTCGGCAGCGGACCGGACTGCTTGAAACGGGTCAGCCTGATCGGCAATGACATGGCCCTGGACAGCGGCGTGGGCACCTGCGGCAAAGACGGCCAAAGCGTGCCCGTGGGCGTGGGGCAGCCGACCTTGCGCATCGATGGTCTGACCGTGGGCGGTACCGCCTGATACATCAAGCCTGCGTAAGACCTGCTGTGTTACATTCATGCTTATGAAATCTCAGCGCTTTTACTTTAGCTACTTTTGGTTCTCCAACGCCCCCGGCGTGAGAGGGTTCTGAACGCAAGCAGTAAAACAGCGTACCGAATTCCCCGAACCGCCGGCCACCCCGGCGGTTTTTTTATGCCTTATTTTTTGAACTACCTGTAAGAGGAAATCTGCAATGACCGCCAGCGCCGACCGCACCAGCATTACCGATGACGAACGTATCAAGGACATTACCGTGCTGCCGCCCCCCGAACATTTAATCCGCTTTTTTCCCATTAGCGGCACGGCCGTGGAAGCCCTGATCTCAGCTACCCGCAAGCGTGTACAGAACATGATGAACGGCAAAGATGACCGCCTGCTAGTCATCATCGGTCCCTGCTCCATCCACGATCCCGCAGCCGCGCTGGACTATGCCAAACGCCTCAAAGAACAGCGCGACCATTACGCCGACACGCTGGAAATCGTGATGCGGGTGTACTTTGAAAAGCCGCGCACCACCGTGGGCTGGAAAGGCCTGATTAACGACCCCTATTTGGACGAAAGCTTTCGCATCGACGAAGGTCTGCGCATCGCGCGCCAGTTGTTGATCGACATCAACCGCCTGGGGCTGCCCGCAGGCAGCGAATTTTTGGATGTGATTTCACCCCAGTACCTGGGCGACTTGATTGCCTGGGGCGCCATCGGAGCGCGCACCACCGAGAGCCAGGTGCACCGCGAACTGGCCTCAGGCCTTTCAGCACCTGTCGGCTTTAAAAATGGCACCGATGGCAATATCAAAATCGCTACGGACGCAATCCAGGCAGCAGCCGGTGGCCACCACTTTTTATCGGTGCACAAAAACGGGCAGGTGGCGATTGTGCAAACCCAGGGCAACCCGGATTGCCATGTGATTTTGCGCGGCGGCAAAGCGCCCAATTACGATGCGAAAAGCGTAGAGAGCGCCTGCCAGAACCTGGCTAAAGCGGGCCTGACGCAAACCCTGATGGTCGACTGCAGCCACGCCAATAGCAGCAAACAACACCAAAAGCAGTTAGAAGTAGCCCGAGACATCGCGGGGCAGCTGGCGCAAGGTTCGACCCGGATTTTTGGCGTGATGGTGGAGAGCCATTTGAACGCCGGAGCGCAAAAATTTACGCCGGGCAAAAACTCGGTGGCCGACTTGCATTACGGCCAAAGCATTACCGATGCCTGCTTGGGTTGGGACGATTCGATCAGCAGCCTAGAGACCTTGTCGCAATCCGTGAAAGCGCGCCGGGTGCGCCGCAGCACGGTGGCCTGAATACCGCCAGGACAGGCTGCGCCGAGGCCCAGTGTGGCCTGGCTGGGCTTGCCTGCGCGCTTAAGGTGAGGCCGGCGCAGCCCGCTGCAAGGACTGAAGCAACTTGGCGTGAATGCCGCCAAAACCGCCGTTGCTCATGCACACTAGGTGGTCGCCTGGCTGCGCCGCGGCGCACAACTGATCAATCAGCGTGTCCACGGACTCGGCAACCCTTGCGCGCGCGCCCATAGGCGCTAAGGCCTCTTGCGCGTCCCAGCCCAAGCCGCCGCTATGGCAAAAAGCCAAATCCGCCTGCTCCAGACTCCAGGGCAGTTGCGCTTTCATGGCGCCCAGTTGCATGGTGTTGGAGCGCGGCTCGAACACCGCGAGAATGCGCGCCGCGCCCACCTGGCGACGCAAGCCATCCAGAGTGGTGCGTATCGCGGTAGGGTGGTGCGCAAAATCGTCGTACACCGTCACCAAGGGCGCACTTTGCCGCCCTGCCAGTGCGACGCGTCCACGCACTTCCATGCGGCGTTTGACATTTTCAAAGTGCTGCAAAGCCAAAGCTGCACGCGCCGGGCGCACGCCCAGGTGCTCTGCCGCCGCGATAGCGGCCAGGGCGTTGAGCTGGTTGTGTACGCCGCCTAAGGCCCATTGCACCCGTGCGACCTGCGCGCCCTGTTGGAGTACCACGAAATCTTCGGGGTCGCCTTGTGCGGAGAAATCGCTAACTGCCGCACCAAAACTACGCACCTCGCTCCAGCAACCCATTTGCAACACACGCGCAAGACTTTCCTCCAAGCCATTGACCAGCACCCGTCCGTTGGACGGCACCGTGCGCAGCAAATGGTGGAACTGCCGCTCAATCGCCTGCAGGTTCTCAAAAATGTCGGCGTGGTCGAACTCCAGGTTGTTCAGAATGGCGGTGCGCGGGCGGTAATGCACAAACTTGCTGCGTTTGTCAAAAAACGCGGTGTCGTATTCGTCCGCCTCGATCACAAACGGAGCGCCCCGCCCCAGGCGGGCCGAAACGCCGAAGTTCAAGGGCACGCCGCCGATCAAAAAGCCTGGCTGAAGACCCGCCTGTTCCAAAATCCAGCCCAACATTGCGGTCGTCGTGGTTTTGCCATGGGTACCGGCGACCGCCAGCACATGGCGACCGGCCAAGAGCTGCTCAGCCAGCCACTGCGGTCCGCTGGTATAGGGCAGGCCCTGATCCAAAATCGCCTCCATCAGCGGGAATTTGGCGCTGCCGTCGGTGTGCCGAGCACGGCTGACCACATTGCCCACCACATACATGTCCGGCGCCAGGGCCAGCTGGTCGGCAGCAAAGCCTTGCATCACCTCGATGCCCAGCTCGCGCAATTGATCGCTCATCGGTGGGTACACACCGGCGTCGCACCCCGTCACCCGGTGGCCAGCCTCGCGCGCCAGTGCCGCCAGCCCGCCCATAAACGTGCCGCAAATCCCCAATATGTGTATGTGCATCACCGAATTTTACCGGCCACTCCCACCCACGCAGGGCCATTTGCGTGCCCGCATCGCTGGCGACTATGCAGCCAGCAACGCTTGTCAGGTGCCTCATCGGTGCACAATGCAGCCATGAACAGCATCAAAGCGGAAATAGCGGCGGTGGCGGCGCGCTCAGTGGTGGAGGAAGGGCTGGACTTCGGCGCGGCCAAGCGCCGTGCGTCCCAGCAACTCGGCCTCTCGCCCCGCCAGAGCCTGCCTGACCACGAAACCATGGAACAAGCGGTGCAAGACTACATCGCTATCTTCTGCCCTGAAAGCCAGGCGCAGGAGCTTGGCGTGCTGCGCGGTATCGCAATGGACTGGATGGAGCGCTTATCCGGTTTTCAGCCCCATCTGGGTGGCGCGGTCTGGCGTGGCACGGCCACCCGCCACTCGGACATCTACCTGCAGTTATTCTGCGAAGACTCCAAAATAGCCGAAATTACCTTGATCGATAGGGGCGTGCGCTTTGCGGTCAGCCGAGTCACCGGTTTGCATGGCGAGACCGTCGATGCACTAAGCGTGCAAGTCTGGTGTGAGGCGTTCAAATCCTATATTGGCCTGCACTTGCTTGTGAACGACTTGGATGGTATTCGGGGCGCGCTGCAATCGGGCGCGCAGGGGCGGCGCTGGCGGGGTGACGCCAAGGCCTTGCGAACTTTGATGGACAATGGCGCGCATGCAGCCATCTGATCTACCCACACCCGTGCCCGCCGCGCCGCGCCGCCGCTGGGCGTTGGGAGCGCTTGCGGCGACCGCCCTGGGCGCCGGTATTGCCGCCGCATGGTGGCGGCATCGCCCCGCGCAGGATGCCGCACCGGCCGGCTTATGGGCGCGCCAATGGATCAGCCCGCAGGGCCAGAACTTTGATATGCAAAGCTTTCAGGGACGACCGTTGCTGGTCAATTTTTGGGCTACCTGGTGCCCACCGTGTATTGAGGAACTTCCCCTAATCGAGGCCTTTTATCAACAAAACAAAGGCAACGGATGGCAAGTTCTTGGATTAGCCGTCGACAAACCAGAACGTGTGCTTACTTTTTTAAAAACCAGTCCGCTGTCCTTTGCGATTGGTATGGCCGGAATCGAAGGCACTGAGCTAAGCCGGGAGTTGGGTAATTTGACAGGAAGCCTGCCCTTTACCGTCGTGTTCTCCAGCGATGGCCAGATCGCCCAGCGCAAACTCGGGCGCATAGTGCAGCAGGACCTGGACCAGTGGCGTGGCTTAAGATAGCGGCTATAAAGGCCTAATGCGCCAACGGCCTTATGCCGTTTTATGTATCAATTTAAGCTACGTTAGAATGTTTTAAACAATTTTAAGTATTTTTATACGCGTTCGACGCGACGGCATTGCCAATCGGCCCTGTCAAATGCAAGGAGGATCCATGGATTTACGCAAACTGAAAACTCTGATCGACCTGGTCTCCGACTCCAATGTGTCGGAGTTGGAGATTACCGAGGCCGAAGGCAAAGTAAGAATCGTCAAAGGCTCGCAAGCGGTCGTCCATAGCTATGCACCGGCCACGGCGGGTACGCCGCACACGCAGATTGCGCCCCAGGGCGCACCACCGGCAGCGCCTGCTGAAGCTTCGGCGCCCGAGGTCAGCGAACTGCACACCGTCAAATCGCCGATGGTGGGCACTTTTTACCGCTCCTCTTCCCCCGGCGCCAAAGCGTTTGTGGATGTCGGCGACATGGTCAAAGAGGGCGAGACTATTTGCATTATTGAAGCCATGAAGATTCTCAACGAGATTGAAGCGGACAAATCTGGCAAAGTGGTTCAGGTGTTGTGTGAAAACGGTCAGGCAGTGGAATACGGGCAAGCCCTGTTCATGATCGAATAACGCCAAGCCATGTTTAAAAAAATCTTGATTGCCAACCGTGGCGAAATTGCGCTGCGCATCCAGCGCGCCTGCCGCGAGTTGGGCGTTCGCGCCGTGATGGTGTATTCAGAGGCCGATCGCGACGCGAAATACGTGCGACTGGCTGAGGAAGCAGTCTGTATCGGACCGGCGGCATCGAGCCTGAGTTATCTGAATATGCCGGCCATTATTTCGGCCGCCGAAGTGACGGACGCTGAAGCCATCCACCCCGGCTATGGCTTTTTAAGTGAAAACGCCGATTTCGCCGAGCGGGTAGAAAAAAGCGGTTTCCAATTCATCGGGCCGACCCCTGATTGCATCCGCATCATGGGTGACAAGGTATCGGCCAAACAGGCCATGATCCGCGCCGGCGTCCCCTGCGTTCCCGGCTCGGAGGGCGAGTTGCCCGACGACCCCGTCCAAATCCGCCAGATTGCAAAAAGTGTGGGTTACCCGGTCATCATCAAGGCGGCCGGCGGTGGCGGCGGCCGCGGCATGCGCGTGGTGCATACCGAAGCGGCGCTGATCAATGCTGTGGCCATGACCAAGGCGGAGGCCGGGGCAGCCTTTGGTAATCCTGCGGTGTACATGGAAAAATTCCTCCAAAACCCGCGCCATATTGAAATCCAGATTTTGGCCGACTCTTTCAAGAACGCGGTGTATTTGGGCGAACGCGATTGCTCTATGCAAAGGCGGCACCAGAAGATTCTCGAGGAGGCGCCTGCGCCCGGCATCAACCGCAAGTTGATTGAACGTATCGGTGAACGCTGCGTTACCGCCTGTAAAAAAATGGGCTACCGCGGTGCGGGTACTTTTGAGTTTCTGTACGAGGCCGGTGAGTTTTATTTCATCGAGATGAACACCCGCGTGCAGGTGGAGCATCCGGTGACTGAGATGATTACTGGCGTGGACATCGTCAAGACGCAGATCATGGTGGCCGCGGGCGAAAAACTGCCTTTTACCCAACGCCAGATCACCATTTCCGGGCATGCCATCGAATGTCGCATCAACGCCGAAGACCCCTTCAAATTCACGCCTTCCCCGGGTCGTATCACCACCTGGCACGCGCCCGGTGGGCCCGGTGTACGGGTGGATTCGCATATTTATTCCAATTATTTTGTGCCACCCAATTACGACTCCATGATTGGCAAACTCATCGTCCATGGCGATACCCGTGAGCAAGCAATGGCGCGCATGCGCACCGCTTTGCTGGAAACCGCGGTTGAGGGCATCAGTACCAATATCCCCTTGCACCGCCAGCTCATGGTGGACGCCAAGTTCATGGCTGGCGGCACCAATATTCACTATCTGGAGCATTGGCTTGAACAGCACAAGCGCTGAAGCAAGCCTGTATGAATTGCGCCTGGTGTGCCCGCAAAGCCAGGTCGAAACCTTGAGCGATGCCTTGCAAGCGCTGGACGCCCTGAGCGTCAGTGTGGAAGACGCCGACGCCGATACTAAGGCGGAGCAAGCTTTGTTTGGCGAACCGGGCATGCCAGCGCCGCGGGGCGGATGGGAACGCTCGGTGGTGCTTGCGCTCTTTAGCGAGCAAAGCCTGGCGCTAGAGGCCGGCCGGCTATTGCAAGCACAAGATTTTTTTGAAAGCTGCTCGCTGCAAGGTGTGACTGAGATCGCTGACCAGGACTGGGTGCGGTTGACACAAGCGCAGTTTGCGCCAGTGGAGATTACGCCGAGTTTTTGGATCGTGCCCAGTTGGCACCAACCCCCGACTGGCGCCAGCCACAGCATTGTGCTCGACCCAGGCCTGGCCTTTGGCACGGGAACCCACCCCACCACGCGCATGTGCCTGCGTTGGATCGCCCGTAATCCGCTACCCGCGACGGTGTTGGACTATGGCTGCGGTTCAGGCATTTTGGCTATCGCTGCGGCCAAATTCGGCGCTAGCGCGGTCTGCGCGGTGGACATCGATACGGCGGCGGTGCAGGCCACACTGGACAATGCCAACAACAATAGCGTTACGCTGACTGCCGGTTTACCCGATGCGGCCACGGGCCGCTATGGCCTGGTGGTAGCCAACATACTGTCCTCGCCCTTGAAAGTGCTGGCCCCGCTTTTGTGTAGTCTGACGCACAGCGGCGGCCGTTTGCTCTTGTCCGGCATATTGGAGCGACAGGCTGAGGACTTGCAAGCCGCCTACGCGCAGTTTTGTCAATTGCAGGTCTTGGATACACAAGAGGGCTGGATCCTGATGAGCGCGACTTTGGATTGAAAAGCCGACCCGAGAGTGCGCCCAGATTCTTACTAGCCTGCCCGGCGACCCGTATGGGCATGCGAATGGGTAGCAGCACTTGCGCCAGCGCATGCCCTGCAAGCGGAAAATCTCAGTGGAAACAGCATGAAAAAAGCCCAGCACGCGCGAAGCATGCCGGGCTTGGGTTCGAAGCTGCAATAAATCAGGGCTTCGATGCGCTCGGGAAAGGCCAGGCGGCCTTAGGGTTGAGCTTGGTCTGCGCCGCAGGAGCAGCAGGCTTCGCAGGTGCTGCCTTCTTAGCCGGTGCGGCTTTCTTCGCAGGTGCGGCTTTCTTCGCAGGTGCGGCCTTCTTAGCCGGTGCGGCTTTCTTCGCAGGTGCTGCCTTCTTAGCCGGTGCGGCTTTCTTCGCAGGTGCTGCCTTTTTAGCCGGTACGGCTTTCTTCGCAGGTGCCGCTTTTTTTGCGGCTGGTTTTTTTGCAGTTGCCATGACTATCTCCTTGATCAATTTACAAAGAGCACTTTTTGCCGATCTTTTTGACAAAAAGAGATCCATGTGGTTGGGTTGGTTCCCAGCAACATGAACGGGGGGTCACAGTCCACAGGCAGTCGGGGTACGCCGCCACGGAACCGTGAGATTGAGAAACAGGACTCAAAGCATTATTCCCAGGACAATGCTCCGCCTGATTGGTATTCGATGACGCGGGTCTCAAAGAAGTTGCGCTCCTTCTTGAGGTCTATCATTTCGCTCATCCAGGGGAATGGATTCTCTTCATGGGGGAACAAGGCCTCCAAACCAATCTGGGTAGCGCGGCGGTTGGCGATATAGCGCAAATAGCCCTTGAACATAGACGCGTTCATACCCAACACGCCGCGCGGCATGGTGTCTTCGGCGTAGCGGTATTCAAGCTCGACGGCTTTTTCGAACAAAGCCTTGATTTCGGCCTTGAATTCCGCCGTCCACAGATGCGGATTTTCCGCCTTGAGTTGGTTGATCAAATCAATGCCGAAATTGCAGTGCATAGACTCGTCGCGCAAAATGTACTGGTACTGTTCGGCAGCGCCGGTCATTTTGTTCTGCCGCCCCAATGCCAAGATCTGGGTAAAGCCCACATAAAAGAACAAACCTTCCATCAGGCAGGCGAACACGATCAGGGACTTGAGCAAGGTCTGGTCAGTTTGCGGCGTACCCGTATGGAAATGCGGGTCCATGATCGCTTCGATAAACGGAATGAGGAACTCGTCCTTGTCCCGGATCGACTTGACTTCGTTGTAGGCACTGAAGATTTCGCCTTCGTCTAAGCCCAGAGACTCAACGATGTACTGGTAAGCGTGGGTGTGAATGGCTTCTTCAAAGGCCTGGCGCAGCAAAAACTGGCGGCACTCGGGTGCCGTGATGTGACGGTAGGTGCCCAGCACAATATTGTTGGCGGCCAGCGAATCTGCGGTGACAAAAAATCCCAGATTGCGCTTGACCATTCGCCGCTCGTCCTCCGTCAGACCGTTCGGGTCTTTCCAGAGCGCAATATCACGGGTCATATTGACCTCTTGGGGCATCCAGTGGTTAGCGCAAGTGGCCAGGTATTTTTCCCAGGCCCATTTGTATTTAAAGGGCACCAACTGATTCACATCGGTCTGGCCGTTGATGATGCGCTTATCCGAGGCGCGCA
>CAMCJY010000002.1 GCA_945875225.1 Comamonas sp. lk
CGCTTGCGTCCTGACCTGCTGATTGCGGTGGACCATGAGGGCGGTCGGGTGCAACGGTTTCGCAATGACGGATTTGTGCACCTGCCGCCCATGCGCGTGCTGGGCGATAGCTTTGTGGCTGCGCCGCACGCAAGCCGCAAGGCCGGCCCTTTGGCCGCCACCCGCGCCGCCTTAGCTTGCGGGCATGTGATGGGCGCGCAATTGCGGGCTTGCGGGGTAGACATGAGTTTTGCTCCGGTTCTGGACCTGGATTACGGCGCCAGCAGCGTGATTGGCAATCGGGCTTTTTCCGATGACGCGCGTACCGTCAGTTTGCTGGCCCAAAGCCTGATGCAAGGCATGGCGCAAACCGGTTTGGTCCATTGCGCAAAACACTTCCCAGGTCACGGTTACGCGCGTGCCGATTCGCATCTCGCGGTGCCGGTGGACAAGCGCAGTTTGCGCAGCATCTTGGCTAAAGACGCGGCGCCTTATGCCACGCTGGACTTGGTGTTACAGGCAGTGATGCCGGCGCACGTGGTGTACCCGAAGGTCGATAGTCTGCCTGCTGGTTTTTCTGCGATCTGGTTGCAAAAGGTGCTGCGCCAGAGCCTGGGCTTTAGCGGCGCTATATTTAGCGATGACTTGTCCATGGCCGGTGCACGCCAGGTGCAGGGCCGCGAAATCAGCGCCACACAAGCGGTGCTGGCCGCCTTGCAGGCCGGTTGCGATATGGCTTTGCTGTGTAACCAGTCCTTGGTCGGTAAACCTGGGGACTCACCTTTAGACGCGGTTTTGGCGGAGCTGAGCCTGTTGCAAAGCAAGGGCTTGTATCAGCCTGAGCAAGAAAGCCATATGCGGCGTTTGGCGCTCTTGCCCAAGTTGCCGTCGTTGGGCTGGGAGGGCATGCTGCAATCTGCTGCTTACCAGCGCGCCGTGGCCGTCTTGCCCTGAGAATCTCGCCAGCGGGCGCTGCGCAGGCTTAGGGAGAGCGATGTAATCGCGGGTGCGACAAGGTGGAGATCTGGTCGTCCACTGCTTGCGTTACTGCCGTGTCTTTTTTCCACTGCGCATGGTGGCCAATTAAAAGTTGCAGCGCTTGGACGTCCCGCACTGAGGGCGCCACCTTGATTTGTGCGAGCGCCGCCACCTTGTTGCCAGTGTCTAGCAATGCGAGCACTTTTGCCGCCCATGGGGCCGGACGTTTCATAGGATGACCTTTGTCCTGCACAATCTGTTTTTTTCATTGTCACACAGAGACAGGGTTTTCATGAAGCAAAGCTTGCAATGGGTCTGGGTTAGCGCCATGGTCGTACTACTCAGTGCTTGTGCCTCCGCGCCGCCCACTAAAGCGCCAGTGGTGCTTGGTACAAGCCAAGCAGCCGAAAAAGCGCCTGCTATTGATACCGGTTTGACCGCTACACCACCAGGCAAAGCGCAGGGCGAGGACGCTTCCGCCAAAACGCCAGCAGCCGAAGTGCCCGTAGTGCCTGCGCCACCGCCTGCGCCGGTGGTCAAAACCCTGCCGCGCATCGGCCTGGCCTTAGGTGGTGGTGCTGCGCGGGGCTTTGCCCATGTCGGCGTAATTCAAGTGTTGGAAGAAGCGGGCATCCGGCCCGCGCTGGTAACCGGCACCTCGGCGGGCAGTCTGGTGGCAGCGCTGTATGCCAGTGGCAAAAACGGCGCCCAGTTGCAGTACATCGCCGAAACCATGGAAGAGGCCACTATTGCGGATTGGACGCTTCAGGTTTTCACCCGCGGCGCATTGCGCGGTGAGGCGCTTGCTAAATACGTGAACGCGCAGGTCGGGCAAAAGCCCATCGAAGCCATGCCCATGCCGTTGGGTATTGTGGCCACCGACCTCAATAGCGGTAATGACATCGTTTTCCAGCGCGGCGATACCGGTACGGCGGTGCGTGCCTCCAGCGCGGTGCCGGCGGTTTTTCAACCCGTCAGGATCGGCAATCGTGAATATGTGGATGGTGGCCTGGTCTCGCCGGTGCCGGTGCGTGCTGCAAAAAAAATGGGGGCCGAACTCATCATTGCAGTGGATATTTCCAGCCCGCCGGAGGCCGCCTCAGCCAGCGGTACCTTGGAAATTCTTTTGCAAACCTTCACCATCATGGGCAAAAGCATCAATAGCTTGGAACTGCAAGGCGCCGATGTGGTGATCCGGCCCCAGTTGCTCGGGATCTCCAGCGCAGATTTCGGGGCGCGTAAGCGCTCGATTGAAGCGGGCCGCAAAGCCATGCTGGCCGCATTGCCTCAGTTACGCGCTGCTTTGGACGCCAAATCGCGCTAGGGCCTTGCCTCGCGTGCAGTCCACTGCCGCAGCAACACTTTTTGACGTGTGCGCTGCGATCAGAGCCAAAAAAAAGGCCCCGTTTTGCAACGAGGCCTTGAAGGGATCCCTGAACCAAAGGTTTCGAAAGGATCCGAGGAGACAATCGACGGGAGGCTTTAACTTCCAATAAACCTACTGTATCAGGGTTTTCCCTTGGTTTTCTGCGCAAGTTTAAAAAAAACTTGCAGCCGCCTGACAAATTAACGCTTCTTGCTGGAAGCAGTAGCTTGCTTGGTCGCCGTGGTAGCGGTAGCTGCCATGGCGTTGAAGTTGGCTTCAGCGACGTCGGTGGCTTGCTTGACAGCTTTCTGAACCGATTCCAGCGCATTGTGGGCAGCGGCAACCGTGCTTTTCATCATGGCCACTGCGGACTCAGAGCCTGCAGGTGCATTTTTGGCAGCGCTGTCTACCAAGGCGGCTACTTTTTGCTGGGCTTCAGCAGCTTGGACTTCCATGGTCTTGGTGAACTCTGCTCCGGCACCGCTGGCGATGTCGTACAGGTGACGGCTGTAAGCAGCAGTCTTTTCGGCCAAGGGTTGCAGCAGGCCGGATTGCAGAGCCATCAGTTCCTGGGCATCTTTCACGCTCAGGAAGGTTTGGGTGTGGGCAGAAGCCTCAGACAGGGCAGCTTTTGAAGCGGCCAGGTTGAGTTCAACCAGTTTTTCAACGCCTTCGAAAGCTTTGCTGGTCAGGCCAAACAGAGTTTCGAGGTTGGATTTGTTGGAAGCGACGACTTGTTCTACGGTTAGCATAAAAATACTCCAAAGTTAAATAAACAAAAAGACAAGGTTGAGAGACTCTATCTGCTCCGTAACCCGCCTCGCTTAGGCCATGTTGCAGTGCAGCATAAACGAATTATAGGGATGAAAGCCCGTCTTACAAGACATTTTTGTTGCAATGCAGCAAAAAAGTTAAAAATTTGTTGATGGGGGCAAGCCAAAAGAGCTTTTCCCTCTGAAACATCGGATTCGGAGGGCCTTGCGCCCAAGCGCGGAAAGCACAGGCGGTGGCAAAATGCGCTGCATTCGCAAAGTTTTGCACAGCTCTGTCCTGGGTGCGGACTCTTTAAGCTCTTTCCCCTCCTTGTATGTCCAAACCTGAACCCGCGCCGCGCAGCGCCTACGGCGTCTGGCGCAGCATCACTACCCGCTGGGCGGACAACGATGCCTATGGTCATGTGAACAATGTGGTCTATTACGGCTGGTTTGATACTGCGGTGAATGCTTATCTGATCGAGCAGGGGGCTTTGGACCTGCAGGGCGGCGCGGTCATCGGCCTGGTGGTGGAAACCCAGTGCAATTATTTTTCTCCCCTGTCTTTCCCGCAGGCGGTGGATCTGGGCTTGCGGGTGGCACACCAGGGTCGCAGCAGCGTACGCTATGAATTGGGCGTTTTTGCCGCCGGTCAGCCACGGGCAGCGGCGCAAGGCCATTTCGTGCATGTCTATGTCGACGCCACCAGCCGCCAGCCTGCACCGCTGCCGTCAGCCTTGGTGGGGGCCTTGGAGCATCTTCGGTCGCTGTCGTCCTAGCCTTCGACTATGCATTTTTTATCCGCCATCTGTGATTTGGCACCCTTTACTTTGAGTGGAGCTTTTGCATGCAATATTTGAGTCAGACCGAGGCCGTTGACACGGCCATCCGCAGCCGCATGTCGGTGCGGGCCTTTACCCCGCAGGCGGTGGCGCGCACCGATATTGAGGCGATTTTGGAGGTCGCCAGCCGCGCGCCTTCGGGTACCAATTGCCAGCCTTGGCGCGTCTATGTGCTGCAAGGTGCCAGCCGCGATAGCCTGGTGGACCAAGTTTGCGCCGCTCACGACGCCCTACGCGCCGACCCCGCGCTGGCCGAACGCTACCGTGAGGAATATGACTACTACCCAGAAAAATGGGTGAGCCCCTATATAGACCGTCGCCGTGAAAACGGCTGGGGCTTGTATGGCTTATTGGGTATTGGCAAAGGCGACAAGGACAAGATGCATGCTCAGCACCAGCGAAATTACCGGTTTTTTGATGCGCCCGTGGGCTTGATGTTCACGATTGATCGCGTGATGGGGCGCGGCTCGCTGGTGGACTACGGTGCATTTATGCAAAGCATCATGGTGGCCGCACGCGGGCGCGGTTTGCACACTTGCCCGCAAGCAGCTTGGAATGGCTTTGCCAAAATTATCATGCCACACATTGGGGCTGGCGAAGGCGAAATGCTGGTCTGCGGCATGGCCCTAGGCTATGCCGATGCGCAAGCGGCCGTCAATGGCTTTGTCACGCCCCGCGTGCCGATGGCAGAATTTACGCATTGGCTGGATTGATAATTTACTGTGGGTGGCTTGCGCTGCCCCAGGCTTTGGCCAAACGCGTTTTCGCTTTCCACTTCGTAACCACTCCTTTCTGAACTTTCACTATGTCCACTTCCAAGCCTCGCATTTTGGTAACCCGCGCGATTTTCCAAAGCGTGATTGACCGCCTGTCTGCCCATTTTGAGGTCGAGTCCAACCCGGACGATGTGCTGTGGGATCGGGCGGAGTTGCTGCGCCGTATGCACGGCAAAGTGGGTGTGTTTGCCACTGGCACCGAGCGCATGGACACCGAGCTGCTCGCCCAATGCCCTGAGCTAAAAATTTGCGCCAATATGACGGTGGGCTATAACAATTTTGACCTGCCGGCCATGACCGCTGCCGGTGTCTTGGGCACCAATGCGCCGGATGTGCTAACCGAAACCACGGCCGATTTCGGCTTTGCGCTTTTGCTAGCGACCGCCAGGCGGGTGACCGAAAGCGAGCATTTTTTGCGCGCCGGGCTGTGGACACGCTGGAGCTATGACATGTTCTCCGGCGCCGAAGTGCATGGCAGCACTTTGGGCATTATTGGCATGGGGCGCATTGGGCAGGCTATTGCCCGCCGCGCGGCTTTTGGTTTTGGCATGCAAGTGATTTATCACAACCGCAGCCGCCTGGATGCCGCTACTGAAGTGGCCTGCAAAGCAAGTTATGCGGGCAAGCAAGAACTCTTGCAAAGTGCGGACCATGTGATGCTGGTCGTGCCCTACAGCGCCGCCTCGCACCACACCATTGGCGCGGCAGAGCTGGCCCTTATGAAGCCCACCGCCACGCTGATCAATTTGGCGCGCGGCGGCATCGTCGATGACGGCGCTTTGGCGCACGCTTTGCGCAATCGCACCATCGCCGCCGCCGGTCTGGATGTGTATGAAGGCGAGCCCACGGTCCACCCGGATTTGCTTACCGTGCCCAATGTCGTGCTAACGCCCCATATTGCCAGCGCCACGCCCGGCACGCGCCAGGCCATGGCCGATTTGGCGGTGGACAATTTAATCGCTTACCTGACCCAGGGCAAAGCCGTGACGCCGCTCAATCCCGAGGTCTTGGCACGGGGCTGAGCCGGGGCGGCACGGTGGGACAGGGCGAGTGGCAATTGCAGCGGCTCTGCTTACTTTTTTAGCCGCTACCCCAGCGGCGGACCTGCGCATCATTTAAAGCACAATGCAGCTTTAGAAAGAATGTGCTGTGAATGAGGGAATGATTTGGCTGGCGGCGGTTTTATTGGGCCTGCACACCGTATTGCTGCTGTCGCTCCTGTTTCGCCGCAGGCCGGGCGCTGCGCAGAGTGAACAAGCCGCGCAGGCCGTAATGGCAGCCCTGCAAGCCCAAGCCGTGCGCTTAGACCACTTGGAGCGCGAACTGCGCCGCGACCTGGCCGACACCGCGCGCGACGGCCGCCAGGAAGCCTTTCAGAGCATGGCGACCTTTCAGCAAACCCTGACCCAACAAAGCGCCGAAGCCACCCGCACGCAAAACACCCAGATTGACGCGTTTGGCCAGCAGTTGGCCGGTTTGCAAAAAAACCTGTCGGATACCTTGAGCACGCAGCTGAACGCTTTAAGTGAAGCCAATGCGCGCCGCATCGCCGAGCTGGCCGAGACCAGCGCGCGCATGCTGGCCGAAGTGCGCACCACGCTCGAAGCGCAATTAACGCAATTGCAAGCCACCAATGCCGCCAAGCTGGACGAAATGCGCGCCACGGTGGACGAAAAACTGCAAACCACACTGCAGGCCCGTTTGGGCGAGAGCTTTAAGCAAGTGGCCGACCGCTTGGAACAGGTACATAAAGGTTTGGGCGAAATGCAAACTCTGGCCCAGGGCGTGGGCGACCTCAAGCACTTGCTCAGTAACGTCAAGACGCGCGGTATTTTTGGCGAGGCCCAGTTGGCCGCTTTGCTAGAGCAGGTGTTTGTGCCCGACCAGTACGCCACCCAGGTAGCCACCCGGCCGGGCAGTAAAAACGTGGTGGACTTTGCGATCAAGCTGCCGGGTAAGGCTGAGGATGGCACGCCGCTGTGGCTGCCGATTGACGCCAAATTCCCCAACGAAGATTACGAGCGTTTGCTGGACGCTCAGGGCAGGGCGCATTTTGCCGACGCCGAAGCCGCCGCCAAAGCGCTGGAATTGCGTATCCGCGCGGAAGCCAAGTCGATTGCCGAAAAATATATCGAGCCGCCGTACACCACCGACTTTGCGATTTTGTTTTTGCCCACCGAAGGCTTATATGCCGAGGTGCTGCGCCGTCCGGGTTTGATGGAGTCTTTGCAGCGCGACCACCGCATCACGTTGGCCGGGCCGACCACTTTGCTGTCCATGCTCAGCTCGTTGCAAATGGGCTTTCGCACGCTGGCGCTAGAAAAGCGCTCCAGCGAGGTCTGGCAAGTGCTGGGCGCGGTCAAGACCGAATTTGGCAAATTTGGTGATGTGCTGGCCAAGGTCAAGTCGCAAACCGAAACCGTGCTCAAAACCCTGGACAACGCTGAGCTGCGTAGCCGCGCCATGGGTCGGGCGCTGAAAAAAGTAGAGGGCCTGCCCGAAACCCAGGCCACCGGCCTGATACCGTTGGACAAAGACTTTGACAGCGACGACGGGCATTCGCACCCGTGAGCGGGCCAACGCCGCCCGCGGGCCCTGACATGGCGCGTTCCGATGCGGGTGTGCAAGCGCATGCTACGGTACCCGGCGGATGGCTGCCGCGTCTTATCGCCGGGCATGTTTTTCTGCATTCCAGCATGGTGGCTATGCGCATGGCCACGCCCCTGCTGGCGCTGCGCATGGGGCATAGCGCCTGGCACGTGGGTTTGTTGCTCTCGCTGTTTTCAGTCAGCCAGGTGTTTTTGTCCTTGCCCGCAGGGCGCTACGCGGACCGCCACGGCCTGCAGCGGCCGGTGCGCCTGGCGGTGCTCTCGGCCTTGGTCGGCGCCGCGCTTTCCCTGTTGTTTCCGGTGTTTGAAGTGATGTGTGCCAGCGCGCTGTGTATGGGCGCAGCCAGCGGCATCGCGTCGGTGGCACTGCAACGCCATGTGGGCCGTGCCGCGCGCGACAGTGCGGAGTTGCGCCGCGTCTTTAGCTGGCTAGCCATCGGGCCGGCAGTATCCAATTTTTTCGGTGCTGTAGCCGCCGGTTTACTGATCGACTATGGTGCGCGGGCCCTGCCCGAGGGCCTGGCGCATCCGGGCTTTAGGGCCGCGTTTTTATTCGCACTCTGCATGCCTTTACTCAGCGCCTGGTGCATACGGGGCGTGCCCGAGCTAGCGCCGGTGGCGCCGGCCACAGGTGCGCAAGCCTCCGCCTGGCATTTGCTTCAATCGCCGCCTATGCGCCGTTTGCTGATGGTGAACTGGCTTTTCTCCTCTTGCTGGGATGTGCATACGTTTGTGGTCCCGGTGCTTGGGCATGAACGCGCGCTCAGCGCCTCGGTGATAGGCACTATTTTGGGGGGCTTTGCAGTCGCCGCCATAGCTGTGCGTTTGTTCATTCCCATTGCCGCAGCCCGTGTCAAAGAGTGGCATGCACTCACTGCGTCAATGGTGCTGGCCGCCAGTGTCTTCCTGATTTATCCCTGGATGCACTCGGCCTGGAGCATGGGTGTGTGCTCGGTTGTGCTGGGCGTCGCCCTGGGTGCGGTGCAGCCCATGATCATGAGCACCTTGCACCAGATCACGCCGCACGCTCAGCACGGCCAGGCCATTGGCTTGCGCCTGACGACCATCAATTTTTCCAGCGTACTCATGCCTTTGTTGTTTGGCAGCGTGGGTGCGGTCGTTGGGGTCAGTGTCGTGTTTTGGACCGTGGGCGCCATGGTGGCTTTGGGTGCACCTAGCGCCTGGCGCTTGCGCGTATAAAAAAAGCCCCCGCAGGGGCTCAAAGCGGCCTTGGCCAGCGAAGTGGCTTAGACGCGCTTGCGGTATTCGCCGGTGCGGGTGTCGATTTCGACTTTGTCGCCCTGTGCCACAAAAATCGGCACGCCAATTTCAAAGCCGGTGGCAATTTTGGCCGGCTTTAAGACCTTACCCGAGGTATCGCCTTTGACGGCAGGTTCGGTCCAGGTGATTTCACGCACCACGCTGGTGGGCAGTTCCACCGAGATTGCTTTGCCGTCGTAGAACACGACTTCCACTTCCATGCCGTCTTCCAGGTAGCTGAGCGAATCGCCCATGTTTTCGGCTTCGACTTCGTATTGGTTGAAGTCCGCGTCCATGCAGACATACATGGGGTCTGCAAAGTAGGAGTAGGTGCACTCTTTTTTGTCGAGGATGACCTGGTCCATTTTATCGTCCGCTTTGAATACGACTTCGGTGCCAAAGTTGGCGATCAGGCTTTTGAGCCTCATGCGCACCGTGGCCGAGTTGCGGCCGCCACGGCTGTATTCGGTCTTCAAAACGACCATCGGGTCTTTACCGTGCATGATCACATTACCGGCGCGAATTTCCTGGGCAATTTTCATAAACAATCCGTCAGATTGGGGGGCCGCTAGAGGCAGCCTTAGACCGCGAAATGCGGCGGGGCGTGGTGCAGCGCCAAAACGCATAAAACACCAGCAAAGCCCGCCATTTTATCGCCAATCCGCGGTTCGACCCGCTTAGCTCCTGGCATCGCGCCGGGCCCGTACTTTGGCGCGGTGGCCGTTTTAGGCGCGCTGGGCGGTCGGATGTGCTCCGCGCAGCACGGCCCAATCGATCAATTGGCTGCACAAATCGATGTTTTGCGCCAGTCGGGCGGCCAGATCGGCGGCATGGCGCGGCCAGGCGGAGTCGGGCTCCCAGGGCCATGCCAGCGTAGGCGGCGCCGGGCTGGCGGCTGGTGTACCGTTCCAAAAAGCATGCCAGGCGCATAAAGGTGCATCGGCGGCGATGGCTTGCAGATAGGCTTGCAGTTTGGGTTCGTGGGCGCGGTCGTCCTGCGGGTAAATCTGCCAGACGCAGGGTTTGCCCGCCTGCACGGCTTGGGCCAGCGAGTCCTCCCCGCGCACCAGATTGAGGTCGCACAAGGCCAGCAGCCGGTCAAACACGGGTTGCGGCAGATAGGGCAGAAAGCGCAGGCGCAGCTGGCTCCAGCGCCCATCTGGCAGGGCAGTCAGCGCGTCCCGCACGGCTTGTGCGCTTTGGCCAGCGGCGACCAGCAATTGCACCGCTTGCCCAGTGCCGCTCATCGCCTGCAGCAAGTCAACAATGGGTGCACTGGCGTAAGAAAACAGCAGCACCGTGCGTTCCCCGGACGCCTCGGGTGCAAATGCGGCTAATTCTGGGTTGGCCCAGGTAGGTGGCTGCGCAGCCTGTGCGTCAGAGCGACGCAATAAACCACCGCTGGCGGGGCCGAAACCAGGATAAAAAAAATACTTGGTCCAGCCCTTGGCCGGCCCCTGCAATACCGGCGATGGCAGGCCATGGCTGCGCAGCGCAAAGGGCTCGGCGCTGAGGTACTCTAAATTGATCCAGGCCGGGCGTCGGCCCTGCGTGTCAGCGGCATCCACCTGGCTTTGCAGCCATGCAGGTGGAATATCGCAGCCAAAGGCTTCTATCCAAACGTCCGCCAAGGGGGTTTCTGGGACTGGCGCCGCGTGTTGGGCCGATGGCCAGTCTCGCACGCTAATGCTCGGCCATCGGCCTTGCGCAGCGCCAGGCGCCAGCCATTGCAGAGGGCCAAGGTCGTCCAACCACAGGCGCACGCTGTGGCCACGCAGCGCTAGTTGAGCGGCCAGGCGCCAGCAAACGCCGACATCACCATAGTTATCTATTACCCGGCAAAAAATGTCCCAAAGTAAAACCTTTTCGCTGGCTGGTGGACTTTGCGTGTGCGCTGGCGCTGGGGCGGTGGGAGAGGCTTGGAGCGAGGATGGGGTGCGGGACGGCATGGCGCAATTGTCCCAGTTGGCAGATGGACAGGGCGGGAGGCAGATCAGCTGCCCTCGAAAACTCTGACAATACGCGCATGACAGCGCCACCAACCCCCATCCATAGCGAAGCGCTGCTGCGCGATGTGTCGGCGCTACCGACCTTGCCCGGCGTTTACCGCTACTTTGATGCGCAGGACCAGGTGCTGTATGTGGGCAAAGCTATCAGCCTGAAAAAGCGGGTGGCCAGTTACTTCCAGAAAAACCATGGCGGCACGCGCATCGGCCATATGGTGAGCAAGATTGTGCGCATGGAAACTACGGTGGTGCGCTCCGAGACCGAGGCCTTGCTGCTGGAAAACAACCTCATCAAGACGCTCAATCCCAAGTACAACATTTTGTTTCGGGATGACAAGAGCTACCCCTACCTGAAGATGACCGCCGCCAACCCCGAGGCCGTGCCGGACACGGGCGCACGCAAAAGCGGCAAACCGGGCACGGACCCGCAGCAGTTTTCCCGGGTCGCCTACTACCGTGGCGGGGTGGAGAAAAAGCACCACTACTTTGGTCCCTACCCCAGCGCCTGGGCGGTGAAAGAGGCGATTTTGTTAATGCAAAAAGTGTTTCGCCTGCGCACCTGCGAGGACTCGGTGTTCAGCAACCGCACGCGCCCCTGCTTGCTCTACCAAATCAAACGCTGCTCGGGGCCGTGCGTGGGTCACGTCAGCGCCCCAGACTATGCCCAGGATGTACGCGACGGCCAGCGCTTTTTGCAGGGCGATGCGCAAGAGGTGCTGAAGTCCTTGGAACAGCGCATGATGGCGCACGCCGAGCGCCTGGAGTTTGAGCAGGCTGCCGAATTGCGCAACCAAGTGGCGGCGCTGTCCAATGTGCTGCACCAGCAATCAGTGGACAACGTGTCGGACCGTGATGTGGATATCCTGGCCGTCAAAGTGCAGGGCGGCAAGGCTTGCGTGAACCTGGCCATGGTGCGCGGCGGTAGGCATTTGGGTGACCGGCCTTACTTTCCAGTGCACGTGGAAGAGTCCGCCGTGCTGCTGGACGACGAGGGCGCTTCGGACGTACCGCAAAGCGCTGAGTCGCAGGTGCTGGAGGCCTTTATGGCGCAGCATTATCTGGGTGTACCAATGCCCGCCGTTTTGGTAGTGAGCGAACCAGTGGGTAAGGGTCTCCTGGCGGGGCTGTCCGAGCAGCATGGTTTTAAGGTGAGTGCGGTGCACCAGCCGCGCGAGCAGCGCCGCGCCTGGTTGGACATGGCGCAAACCAATGCGGCTTTGCAATTGGCCCGCCTTTTAGCCGAAGAAGGCTCGCAGCAGGCCCGCACCCGCGCCTTGGCGGAGGCACTGGACCTAGCCATGGAAGATCTGGCGGCCCTGCGCATCGAATGCTTTGACATTTCGCATACCGCAGGCGAGGCGACCCAAGCCTCCTGCGTGGTATTTGGGCAGCATGCCATGCAAAACACCCAATACCGGCGCTACCGCATTGAGGATATTACCCCTGGCGACGACTATGCCGCCATGCGCCAGGTGCTGACGCGGCGCTACGGCAAAGTGGCCCAAGCGCTGGCCCTGGCCAAGCACGAGGGGCGCCTGCCTTCGGCCCAGGAGCGCATGCCCGACCTGGTGCTGGTGGACGGCGGCAAAGGCCAGGTGTCCATGGCGCGCGAAGTCTTTGTGGTCCTGGGCTTGGACCTGGCGCTGATCGTCGGCGTGGAAAAAGGCGAGGGGCGCAAAGTTGGGCTGGAAGAACTGGTTTTTGCCGACGGGCGCGACAAGGTCTATCTGGGCGCTGACTCGGCGGCACTGATGCTGGTGGCCCAGATCCGCGATGAGGCGCACCGCTTTGCGATTACCGGCATGCGCGCCCAGCGGGCGCGGGTGCGGGTAGATGGCGGCAAGCTGGAAGAAATCCCCGGCGTAGGCCCCAAGCGCCGGGCCAAGCTTTTGCAGCGCTTTGGCGGAGTGCGCGGCGTAGCCCAGGCCAGCGCCAAAGACTTGGCCTCGGTGGACGGCATCTCCCCGGATTTGGCCGAAGAAATTTACCGCGCCCTGCACTGAGCGGCAGGGCTGTCATATTCCCCATGCCACAATGGCGCGTATGTTTCTGACTATCCCCACGATACTGACCTGGACGCGCATATTTGCGATTCCGCTCATCGTCGGGGTGTTTTATGCGCCCGAGGCCTTTGCCACGCTGCCCGAGAAAAACCTGATCGCCACGGTGATGTTTGTGTTGTTTGCGCTGACCGATTGGCTTGATGGCTATTTGGCGCGCAAACTTAACCAAACCTCCGCCTTCGGGGCTTTTTTGGACCCGGTGGCCGATAAATTCCTGGTATGTGCCTGCGTGCTGGTGCTGGTGCATTTGCAGCGGGCCGATGTGTTTGTGGCGCTGATCATCATCGGGCGCGAGATTGCGATCTCGGCTTTGCGCGAGTGGATGGCGCGCATTGGCGCCACCAAAAGCGTGGCGGTCCATGTGATTGGCAAGCTTAAGACGGTCGTGCAAATGGTTGCCATCCCGTTCTTGCTGTTTGACGGTGTGGCGTTTGGCGTACTCGATACGCATTGGTGCGGCACCTGGTTAATCTGGGTGGCAGCGGTGCTGACCGTCTGGTCCATGGTGTATTACCTGCAAAAAGCATTGCCCGAAATACGCGCCCGCAGCCACTAGGTGCTTGGCGCTGGTCCCAGGCCGTTTGCGCATAGAATCTGCGGCGCTCCAGCGCGGGCTTGCCGGGTACCCCCAAGGCAAGTCGCGCCGGGGTGCGGCAATAAAATCGCCGCCGCAGTCAGCAGGCCAAGTGCAGCAACAAGGCGCACAGCCGGCTGACATCAGATTGGTAGTTCAGGTGGGGTGATTAGCTCAGTTGGTAGAGCGGCGCCTTTACACGGCGTAGGTCGGCGGTTCGAGCCCGTCATCACCCACCACCCAAACCGACACAAGGCGAACCGCAGGTTCGCCTTTTTTGTGAGTCCCTGGAGATAGCGCATGTTTGAATTCGTCCGCAAGCACAACAAGATCATGATGTTTGTCATGTTCTTGCTGATCGTTCCCGCTTTTGTGCTGGTGGGTGTGGACGGATATGGCCGAAGCAATGAGTCCGGCGCCACAGTAGCCAAGGTCGCCAGTTACAGCATCACCCAATCCGAGTGGGATGCCGCCCACAAAAATGAGGTGGATCGACTGCGTGCCTCGCGCCCCGAACTAGATGCCAAGATGATGGACTCGCCAGAGGCCCGCTATGTCACTTTGGAGCGTCTGGTGCGCGAGCGCGTCATGACCGAGGCGGCGGACGCTTCTTTGCTACCCATTACCGATGCGCGATTGGCCCGTGAGTTGCAGCAGATTCCAGCGATCGCCTCGATGAAAAAGCCCGATGGCAGTTTTGATAAAGAGCGCTATGAACAAATTGCGGCCAGCCAGGGCTTAACCACCGCCGGTTTGGAAGCGCGTATTCGCCAGGATTTGTCGCTGCGGCAGTTGGAGTCGGGTGTGAGTAGTACAGCCTTCGCGCCCAAGGCCGTGGCCGAAATGGCTTTAAATGCGTTTTTTGAGCGGCGCGAGGTGCAGGTAGCGCGCTTTAGTTCCGCCGAATTTGCAGCCAAAGTGCAAACCAGTGACGCCGATATCGAGGCCTTTTACAAGGCCAATAGCGCGCTTTTCCAAGCGCCCGAGACCGCTGATGTGCAGTATTTGGTTTTCGATTTGGAGGCTGTGAAAAAGTCGATCAGCGTGCCCGAAGCCGATGTGCGTACCTATTACGAGCAAAACATTGCGCGCCTGCAGTCCAAAGAAGAGCGCCGCGCCAGCCATATTCTGATCAGTGCATCCAAAGAACTGCCTGCCGCAGAGCGTGAAAAAGCCAAAGCGCAGGCGCAAGATTTGCTGGACAAAATTAAGGCCAAGCCGGACAGCTTTGCCCAGTTGGCGGCCAAGTTTTCGCAAGACCCCGGCTCTGCTGCCAATGGCGGTGACCTGAATTTTTTTGCGCGCGGAGCGATGGTCAAACCCTTTGAAGACAGCGCTTTTGCGCTGAAAAAAGGCCAAACCAGTGGATTGGTGGAAAGCGATTTCGGCTACCACATCATCCGTTTGACCGACATTAAAACTCCAGCGGCTCCCAGCTTTGAAAGCATGCGCGAGAAATTGGAGTCCGAACTCACAACTCAGCAGGCCCAGAAAAAATTTGCCGAGCAGGCCGAAGTGTTTACCAATGCGGTGTACGAGCAGGCAGACAGCTTACAAGCCGCCGCCGACCGCCTCAAACTCAGCATTCAAAGCGCTAATGGCCTGCCGAAAACGCCCACCCAAGGCGCAAGCGGCCCCTTGGCCAATGCCAAATTGCTGGCGACATTGTTTAGCGCCGACACGATAGAGAAAAAGCAGAACACTGAAGCTATAGAAACCGGCCCGAGCCAGTTGGTCGCAGCGCGCATCAGCAAGCACTACCCGGCCCGCACCAAGCCGCTGGACGAGGTAGGGGCGCAAGTGAAAGTCCGACTGGTGCAATCGCGCGCCCAAGAATTGGCCAAAAAAGAGGGGGAGGCCCAACTTGCCGATTGGAAAAAGCAAGCGGATGAAGGCAAACTTGGCGCCGCCACCGTACTGGGGCGCGACCAGCCCATACCCGGCATGAGCCAGGCGCTGATGGATGCCATCCTGCGCGCAGATACTTCCGCACTGCCGGCCTGGCTGGGGGTGGACCTGGGAGCGCAGGGCTATGCGGTGGCCCGCGTGAACAAGGTCTTGCCCCGCAACGCCCCGCCAGCCGCCGTGGCTGAGCAGGAGCGCGGCCAGATGGCGCGTTGGCTGGCGGGGGCCGAGTGGGATGCGTATTACGAAATGTTGAAAAAGCGCTTCAAAGTGCAGATCAAAGTAACCAAGCCCCAAGCCGATGCCAGTGCGGCGCTTGCGGCTGCTGAGTAAGGGCTGCTTTCAAGGCCTAGCCAGAGCGAGGCCAGTTTATAATTAGGCTAACGGTGGCTGTAGCTCAGTTGGTAGAGTCCAGGATTGTGATTCCTGTTGTCGTGGGTTCGAGCCCCATCAGCCACCCCATATAAAACAGCAACTTAGCCCCGCTTCGCAAGAGCGGGGCTTTTTTGTTTCCCGTTCATACCCTTTAGTTCAAGCGAAGTACGGTTCTTGGCAGGGCGGTCGCATGGGCGAATCTAGTATTGGTAGCCCATTCGCAAGCCTAGCGCTTCGCCACTTCCCGGCCGGCGCCGGCCCTCGTAGCCATTAGTTTGGGTGGATTGGGTCCACTGAAGGGCGCTGTAAATGCCTTTGCCCCACTGACGTCGCCAAGCCATAGTCAAGATGGAGGTGTCCGCGTAGAAGTAGTCATCGGCCTTGAAATTAGCGAATGCGACATCATCAACGGCGGCATTGATTTTGAATCTGGACCACCCCACTGAAAAAATATCAGTCGATTTCCACTCATAAATCAGTTCCAGGGTTTGCGATTTATTCTGATCCGTGACGACCTGCACCCCGTCATAATAGTCACGCGATGCAAACAGCGAAAGGCTGTACCGCGCTCGCAGAGAACTGCGCAAGTAGGTGTCAATGCCCAAGTAGTAGTTGTCTAGCAAATTACGTCTGTCTCGGTCGTCGCGAATCAACTTTGGGCTGTAAGAACCTGCCTGGTCCGAACGCATCATGCCAAGACGTACTTGCGTTCCGGTGTTTAAGTGCAAAAAATTCAGCGCTACGCTGATCTTCTGGTTGGAATCAAAGGTGAAATTAGGCCTCAATGCGGTCGTGTTGAAGCCGAATTCCTTAGTTGCATAGTCCAAAATCATCGGGTTGTAAGCACCCAAAATCGCCTGCAATTGGTATTCGCTTAGCGCTGTATTTGTGTACACCTGTAGCCCTGGCGCTGCGTTACTTATGTTCATGTAGACCCTGTTGCGACAGAATACATCGGGCTCCATGATCCATGGCGAATCGACATCATAGGTTCTGCACCAATTGGTGTTAAAGCTTACGACGCCGGCTCGAAAGCCCAATTGCGGCGAAGGGCCCCATTCGAGATTGGCCGCATCCAGGTGGATCCCCATCGCCTGGTCCGCCCGCAGTTTGAAGTTGGCTTCACTGTTCGCACTCAAGCGTATATTGCTTGTAAACCGCATCCAAGGGGAAACTGTTCGGTAATCCCATTGGGTGTCGGCGTCCGGCAAGTACAAAAAAATATGATCGTCGTAGGCGCTGCCCGCCCTATTTTGCTGACTTGTTGGTTTATCCGGTTGCTTAGGTTCGATCGCCCAGGCATCTAATCCACCGTCAAATGTAAAATTTATATTTAATCCTTCGGCTTGCGCCATGGACACGCTGGCCCCAAGGAGCCAAACCCCACAGTGCAGAAAAAAAATAGGCGTCCAGCCGCGGACTAGCGTCAAAAGCATGGGGCCAACTGCTCGGTGACTTGTGCCCGATTTAAATAACCTACCGCCGGGTGGTGGCGCTTGATGCAGGCCTTCATCTCGCTTTCGTCTGTGATTCGGTAGAGGTTGTTCTTGGCTATGGAACTTTTGCGTGCCAAAGCGGAGGATACATCTGCACTTAGACCCAAATCGCGCATGGCTTTGACCGTTGTGGGGTCGTTCACCGGCATAAAGCAGGCGGACAAAGGTAGGCCACTGAGCCGCACACTCGCCCCGGAGTAAACGTCGATCAGGTCAGTCACCGAGATTTGAATTACGTCATCGGCACTGTCTTGCTGCGCAAGGGCAAACAAGTCGCCAGAATCGGAGCGGCTGCCCGCCAACTGCTCTGCCATGGGTGCGCGCGAGCAGTGCCATACCATGTCAGCCCAGGCGGGCAAGGCCAGCATGAGCAGTAGCAAAAGACCTACACGCGTCAGGTCACGCAAGCAAAATTGGTTCATGGTGTCCCCATTCGGTCAGCGTTGAACAAGCCCAATGGAATACATCGGGCACATTTTTCAATAGGCAAAGCCGGCCGCACAAACCTGGCCTTGTTGCTTAAAAAGTCTTCTAAGCTTTTGTCTGGGTTGTGCGAAAGCCAAAGCGAAATGAAGCCAGCGACCACGGGTGCCGCGAAACTGGTCCCCACCCCGCTGAAACGGGCTGAGGAACGCTCTTTGCCAAAAAAATCCAGCTCATAGGTGGCAACTTTCAATTTATTCACCCCCCATGGCGCATCCGCCGGCAGGGCTGCCCCGCCACCAGGTGCATATAGTAGGGTGCGTGGATCAAGCGCCGAGTACACCTCGATTTGATTCTCTGCGTTAATTGACCCAACGGAAATTACCCCGCTGCAATTGGCTGGCTCGGGTAATGGTTTGTGGAAGTTATTACCCGCTGCCGCAACGAATATTATTTTTTTCTGAACCAGACGGTCGATTAAGGCTTGCAACTCAGGGTTGCACACGGACGAGCCGCCGCCCATGCTCAGATTGATGATTTTGGCGGGATTGGCGTTTTCGGGAACGCCTGGCACTGGGATGCCTGCCGCCCAAGAGATGGCATCGAGCAAATCTTTGCGTGACATGGCGCAAGCGCCAAAAACGCGGATCGGTACGACTTTGGCCGAGGGGTTTACGCCGAACACACCGTCGATACCATTGCCAGCCACCAAACTGGCTACTTCGGTGCCGTGGGTTCGGAAGGAGTCCGCCATCAAGCGCGACCCGCACTTGGCGCCCCGCTCGTCGGGCTTGAAGTCAGGAGAGCGCTTTTTGCGTAAATTTTGCGACGCAGAGACCATGTCATACCCGGGCAGCAATTGACCCTCCAAGCTGGGGTGCCCCGCGATGACGCCGCTGTCAATGACCGCAACCACGATGCGGTACGGGCCGGGCTTTTCATCGACTGTGTTGATGGCAGCAGGCGCGGGAACTTGGCCGCCCGTCGCCCCAAGGTGCCAAGGTGACTCATGCGCCATGGCTAGCCCGACGCAAAGCAAGGCTCCGCATATGCGGAGCGCGACGAGGGAGAGTTTTCGCATCGTAGATACAGGAGTGATACTATTCATTTTGAAAATTAGTTTAACCGATGCTTTTGTCGATAGGTACTGTTCTCTGCGGGTGCTCGCCCTGAAACAGTGCGATATGGTGTGTTTTGTAATTAAAGCTGTTTTTCACTTATTGCATTGCTTTAGGGTACAAATGAACAACTGGAAATGTCATAGCTATATTATTCTTGGCCTGGGCCGGGCGATCACCTTGATCTCCTTAACTGGGTCATTGACAGCCTGCGTTGTTCCCCAAGATACAGTGCTCCGAGCGGCCGAGCAGTTGCCTGTGCCAGAGCAAGTAACTTGCGCCGCCAGTGGCGGCACCTGGGACACGAGTAATGCTATTTTGACCAAGGGTTACTGCGCCAAGGGGTCGCCGGGCCAATGCCTGGCCCATGGCGGAACCTGGCAGCGCGTGTGCATGATGGGAACGCTGGCCTGTGTGCAAGCCTATACCGATGCACAAAAAGCCTGTCGTAGTGGTTCTGATTGCCAAGGCCGGCGATGCCTGCAAGTACCCGAGGCACGCGCTAATTTGCAGCCCCAAAGCGGGCGTTGCATTGGCAACAACAACCCTTGTTACGGTGGCATCAACCTAGAGAACGGACTGCCCGTGCCCACGGCACAGGCCGATTGATGCGGTTCGCAGGCTGGAGCAGTCGTTACAAGCGAATAGATGAAAAATTTGTGCTTTTGACATTTAATGAGGAGTTTCCATGCGCACGCGTCATCGTCTCGCTACCCTGACACTTTTGTTGTCCCTGCTTTGCGCCGAAGTGCAAGCGCAATCAGCCTTGGTGAGTCCAGAGCGGCTTCTCGGCACAGGGCCGAGCGCGCACTTGAGTGCATCTGCCACAGCGCAGGTCCAGCAAGACTGGTTGGTAATTCGCTTGACGGTGCAAAAGGAAGGTGCCAGTGCGCCGCTAGTGCAAACGCAACTCAAAAATGTGATGAGCGCAGCATTAAGCCAAGCACAGGTGCCAGAGCGGGTGCAAAACGAAAACCCGAGTCAGGCCCTACAGATCAGCACCGGTCAGCTGCAGGTGTCGCCGCGCTACAGCAACGAGGGTAAATTGAGCGGTTGGATCGGCGTGGCCGAGTTGATGGTGCAAGGACGCGACTTCGAGCGCATCACCGCCCTGGCCGGCCGCCTTAGCGGCCTTACCGTAAGCCAAGTGGAATGGAAAATCAGCCCCGAACTGCTGGCGCAAAACGAGACAAAAGTGCAGGGCCAAGCGGTTGCGCAGTGGCGCGCCAAGGCCGATGCACTGACCCAACAACTGGGATTCAAGCGTTACAGCATTGGCGAAGTGACCCTGGGTTCCCCCGGCAGCGGCCAAAGCTTCGGACCGCGTGCGATGCCCATGGCGATGATGGACGCGAGCCCTGACGCACGCGGCGCACCCATCCCGGTGCAGGCAGGTCTGGCGCAGGTCACCGTGGTGGTCTCGGGACATGTCTTGTTGCAGTAAATTTTCGGAATGTTCCAAGACAACTGTTGCTGTTTCGTCATCAGCGGGTAGCACAGCCGGGATCACAATGGGGAGTGACTACCCCATCCATTGATTCCTTGCATATCGACTTTGCGCCCTCGCTCTGGCTGGGTCGGGTTGGCATGTCTGCCTGTCCTGGTCCCGGTGCGGTTGGCGCCATGGCAAGCGGCCAATCGAGGGGGCAACTTGCCCAGGACGTGGCGCATATGGCGGGGCAGGGTGTCAAAACTGTGGTCAGCCTTCTCGATAGCGCCGAATTGCAGCGCCTAGGCGCCACAGGGCTTTCGCTCCTTCTTGCGCAACACGGCATTGCCTGGCACCAGTTGCCGGTGGTGGACTATGGCGTGCCCTCGCCAGCGGTGACCTCGCAATGGAGACGCTTGCTGCCGCAACTGACCCAGGTGCTGCAAACCAGCAACATCTTGATTCATTGCGCCCATGGCAAGGGGCGCACCGGAACGATGGCTGCCACGCTGTTCAAGTCTTGGGGCTGGAGCAGTGGGGCAGCCATGTCCTACGTTCGTCGGTACCGCCCAGGGACTATAGAGACGCATAAGCAAGAGGCCTATGTGGAGGCCTTTACTGCGGGCATGGGTGCGCGCTTGGCCACCAGCTAGTGGCCAGCGTGGCGGCGCTTAGGCGGTGGCTACCTGCTCCATCAGGCTGGCGTAATGGGCGAGCGCTGGCGTCACCTGATCAGGTACTTTAGCCATATCGTCGTAGCGACGCAGGCGCACCGCTTGCGCGTAATAAGTCAGTTCCTCGAATGCGCGTATCTGCGCATCGTCGAAGCGGCCGCCCTGTAGCTCTAGACTGTGTTTGGAGGCCGGCGACAAGGAATCCCAGTAGAACGAATCGACCGCACACAAATAGCGTTTAGCGTCGACGTGCAGTTTGATGGGCTCTAGCACTGCGTCCGAAAAGCACTTGCGCAAAAAGGGCAGGGCCACAAACTGGTGCAAGTCGTCTTTGGCGGGTGCTACGTCATGGTCGGCCACTGGTGTGCGCGCAGCGCTTAGCATGTGACCCAGATCGTGTAAGAGGGCGGCCACAACCGTTTCGGGAGTCTCATGGGCTTGCTCTGCGAGGTGGGCGCATTGCAGTGCGTGGTGCAGTTGACTCACCGCCTCTTGGCCATACCAGGTGGTGGCGCGGCTCTCTAAGAGTTGGACGATCTCAGGTATGGAAAGGGACATGAAGTTCTCCAGTGTAAACGCGTAGCGCTGGTGGCAGGGTGTCTAGCGCGCACGCACGCCGATGATGGAAAAGCGAATACGCGCGCAGCAATAATCGATCAGCGATACGGTGGCCAGGATGAGCAAAATCACAAACGCCATTTGCTGCAGCTCCAGCGTGCGGATTTGCTCTGACAAAATCAAACCAATGCCGCCCGCCCCGACGATGCCGATGATGGAGGCGCTGCGGGTATTGGACTCAAAGGCATACAGCACTTGGCTTAGCAAGACCGGCATCAGTTGGGGCAAGATGCCAAAGCGAACCGCCGACAAGGAGGAGCCGCCAGTGGAGAGCACGCCTTCGACTGGCTTGTCATCGGCGGCCTCTATCGCCTCAGAAAATAGCTTCCCGAAGATGCCCAGATCGGACATGAACAAGGCTAACACGCCTGCAAACGGACCCAAGCCGACCACGTTGATCCAAATCAGTGCCCAAATCAGAATATCGACACCGCGCAAGCTGTCAAAACTGCGTCTGGCAAAAAACTGCGTGACGCGGTTGAGCGTGGTGTTACGCGCAGCCAAAAAACCCAGCGGGAAGGCCACGATTGCAGCCATCCAGGTGCCAAGCAATGCACTGGCCAAAGTCTCCACCATCGCGTAGGCATATACGCCAGCCAGGGACCAGCTGCCCGGATGGGGGGGGAACATGCGCAGCACCATGGCGCCCAGTTCGCCCAGGCCGCCGAGAATGCGCGCGTAAGACATGTCAAGACTATGCACACCGTAGGCAAACACCACGGCAGCCAAAAGGGCTGCTGAAAACGCCCCCATGCGCCCCCGGTAAATCGGCTCGAAGTGCGACGGGTAGCGCGTGCGTAGCAAATCCTGCTTTTTGGCAAGGTCTGCAGCCGCGATCGGTATAGCTTGCACGCTCATCCTTCGCGTTCCTGGCCTAGCAGGCGGTGGCGAACGCGTTCGGTTAGCGCGTCTATTAGCATGACGGTGGCGATAATCAATACCAGCAAAGCGCTCACGTCGGAGTAGTAGAACTTGCGTATCACTTCGAGAAGCGTCTGTCCTATACCGCCTGCTCCCACAAAGCCCAGTACCGCGGCGCCGCGCACATTAATCTCAAAACGCAACAAGGCGTAGCTGGCAAAGTTGGACGCCACTTGCGGCAGCACCGCAAAGCGCACTTTGTGCAGCCAATTACCCCCCGTGGCCAACACGCCGTCTACCGGTTTCATGTCCACGTTTTCTACAACTTCAGCAAACAACTTGCCCAAGGCACCGGTGGTGTGAATGGCCAGTGCCAAGATACCCGGAAGTGGTCCCAGGCTGAAGGCGACCACAAAAATGAGCGCAAATACGATTTCGGGAACGGTGCGCGAAAACTCCAGCAAGCGCCGTGTCGCAAACACCACCCAGGTGTTATGCGTCATGTTTTTGCTGGCCAGAAAGCACAGCACCAGCGCGGCACAGGCACCCAGCAACGTGCCCACATAAGCCATCAGCAAGGTCTCGCCCATCAGAGCCAACCATTTTTTCCAGCCCCAAAACCACTCTACCGGGTCGCTGATCACCCATTGCCCGTTTTCTAGGTGGCTGATGCGGTAAAAGTAGCTGGTGAAGCTCCCGATATTGTCCAAAAATTTAGAGGACGATATTTCGGCCACGTGCCCAGCAAATAGGACCGATACGCCTAACACCAGCAAACCCAGCCAGATCTGGCGGCGCTTGGCCGCCACTGCCTGCGCGTAGGCTTGGGTTCTGGTGCTTGGCGAGTTCACGCTCGCTTATTTCTTGCGCAGTGCGTCAACAAAAGTGTTGAGTGCGACCACGGGCAGGTAAGCTTCGTGGGTGACGGTCTGGAAGGGCTCGTTTTTGCCGCCGGAGAGTTTCTCAAAGGCCGCTTTGTCTTTCTTGGGTGCGTCAAATATCGCCTGTTCGATCTTCTTCTTCAGGTCAGCCGGCAGGCTGTCAAGGTAAGCGATGGGCGAGTTGACGATCTGGTCTGACTTGTAAATGATGCGGAAGTCTTCGCGCTTGACCATGCCCTTGTCGGCCATGCGGATCATCTCTGAGTCGTTTTCATTGTTCCACCAGTTGGCGGCCATGTCGACCGTGCCTTGGTTCAGCGCCATCACGGCGTTCACATGGCTACCGCTGTAGACCACTTTGCCGAAAAATTCCTCAGGCTTGATGCCCATTTTGTCCATGGCGTAACGGGGCACGTTGTTGCCCGAGGTGGAATTGGGGTCGACCAAGGCAATGTTCTTACCTTTGAGATCTTCGATTTTTTGGTAAGGGGAGTTGGCCTTCACGTAAAACACCGCGTGGTAGCCTTTGACGCCGCCCTTGTTCACTTCGATGGCAAAGGGGGTTGTTTTGACGCCGATCATGCGGGCACGGGCGTACGACGCAGGGCCGTAGTAGGCCACATGGATTTGTTCAGCACGTTGGCCTTCGATCACAGCGGCGTAGTCGCCAGCGATGCGCAGTTTGACTGGCACGCCGATTTCACGCGACAGGTAAGCAATGAAGTCGGTATAGCGCTCGGTCACCATGGCGGCGTTTTCGTCGGGGATGCTGGCAAACACCAACTCGGGGTATTTAGCTTTCCAGTCTTGGGCTTGGGCAGAGGCCACCAGGGCGCTGGAGGCGGCTAGGGCGAGGAGTACGCGGCGATTGAACATGAAAATTCCTTGTAAATAAATGAAGGGGAAGGGGGAATGCGAAATAACTGGGTCAGGCGTGTCGCACGAAGGGCACCACAACGCCGACTGCGCTGCTCTGCGGCGCGGCAGGGGCGTCTACCTCGGTGGCCTCGATGCCATACAGGGTGTGCACCAAATCCTCGGTCAGTGCGTCGGGTGCGCCATCAAAGACCACGCGCCCTGCCGACATGCCTACCAAGCGGTCACAGTAGCTGCGCGCCACATCCAGTGCGTGAAGATTGCACAAGACAGTAATGCCCAACTCTTTGTTGATGCTGCGCAACGCGTCCATGACTAACTGGGTGTTGCGTGGGTCCAGTGAGGCAATCGGTTCGTCAGCCAAAATGATTTTGGGTTCTTGGACCAGCGCACGGCAAATGGCTACGCGCTGCTGCTGGCCGCCAGAGAGTTGGTCGCAGCGTTGAGCGGCAAAATCGGCCATGCCAAAGCGATCTAGAGCTTCTAGGGCGGCAAGCTTGTCAGCGTCGCTCCACAAGGTGAGCAGGGCGCGCCAGGTTGGCACACTGGTCAGCCGCCCCATCAGCACATTGGTGAGTACATCCAAACGGCCAATCAGGTTAAATTGCTGAAACACCATGGCACAGTTACGCCGCCATTTGCGCAAAGCCGGGCCTTGCAAATCGGTGACCACGGTCGCATCGTAGCTAACGCTGCCCGAGGAGGGTTCGTTCAGGCGGTTGATCATTCTTAGCAGCGTGGACTTGCCCGCACCCGATCGGCCGATGACCCCAACAAAGCTGCCTGCATCGACGCTCAGTGTGACGCTATCGACGGCAGTGGTACTGCCAAAGCGTTTGCTCAGTTGGTTTAGGGTAAGTTGCGCCTGCGTCATGTAGGCGAAGCATATGTTTTGGATGTGTCAGAAAAATTACGAAATTCGCAATAAGCTGTAGTTAGACCACCCGCACCCCGCCGCGCCAGACCGCCCGTACCACGGGTTGTTGCCGGCCATCGCCCAGTGGCGTCATGCGCACTTGCACCAAGTCGGCGCGCAGGCCTATGGCAATGGAGCCGCGGTCGTGCAGACCTATGGACTGGGCTGGGTTGCGGCTCACTAGCGCCACCGCCGCAGGCAAGCTCAGGCCCGCAGTCTCAGTCAAGCGAATCGTGGCCGACAGCAAGCTGCCGGGCACATAGTCAGAGGAGACTATTTCCACAAGACCCAAGCGCGCAAGTTCAATGGCGGACACATTGCCCGAGTGCGAACCGCCGCGCACCACATTGGGCCCGCCCATGATGGTGGCCATAGCGCGCTCGCGCGCGGCTTGCGCAGCGGCAACGGTGGTCGGAAATTCACACACCGTAGCGCCCTCCGCAAACGCTTGTTCCACATGCGCTACGGTAGTGTCGTCATGGCTGGCCAGGGCAATGCCATGTTGTTTGCAATAGGCGGTGAAGTAGCTGCGGTGGGGTTGGGCATAGCGGGCCTGGTGCTCTTTAGACAGGGCTACGCGCTCTTCAAACTTGGCCTGACTCCAGCCCTTTTTGCCGGTGAAGTAAATCCACGCGTGCTCGATGTTTTCCCACTGCCTTTGGCCTGGGGTGTGGTCCATTAAAGAGATCATGCGCACCATCGGGTTGCCGATGAAGGGCGTAAACAAGTCCAGGGTATTGGGCGCTGGAAGTTCGCAGCGCACATGCAGCAAATGCTCAGCACGCAGCACCCCACGCCCAGAAAATTCAGCCAGACATTGCAGCACCGAAGTCCATTCACTGCCGCGTACGCTATCGGGGTCGGACTCGCCTACGCCCAGGGCATCGAGCACGGTGGTGATGCCCGCCGCCGCAATCTCGGCGTCGTGCGCCAGTAGGGCCGGCGCGTCGTCCCAGCGCACTTTGGGGCGCGGCATAAGGTGGCGTTCAAAATTGTCGGTATGTACCTCCACCATCCCCGGCAAAAGGTAGTCTCCCTCCAAGTCAATGGCGCCGGGCAGGGCGCTAGGGCCTAAGTCCACCGAGGCGATGGTGCCGTTTTGGCACAGCAGGCTGCCATGCACGACTTCGTCTGCCAGTACCAGGCGGGCATTGGTAAAAAGAGCGGGGTGAGTGCTTGGGCTGTTCATGGTGCGCTGTGAATGGGTTACATGGTCACGGTGCGGCTGGCCACAGCTTGGGCCACCAGACTGTCGTGAAATATTCCGAGAATGCCCACCCCTTGGGCGCGCGCCTCAGAGATCAGGTCGATCACGGTTTGGGTGTTCTCGGGGTCGAGCGATGCGGTGGGTTCGTCCAGCAGCAGTAGCGGGCGAGGTTTGATAAAGCTGCGCGCGATGTTGATGCGCTGCTGTTCGCCACCCGAAAAAGTGGCCGGTGGGAGCTGCCATAGCGAAGGCGCAATGCGAAGCCGCGTAAGCCACTGCGCCGCCACTTCGCGCGCCTGCGCGGCGCTGTAGAGGCTCGCACCACCTTCGAGCAAGGGTTCTGCCACGATATCAATCGCCGCCACACGCGGTATCACCCGCAAGAACTGGCTCACATAGCCCATGGTCTGGCTGCGCAGGTGCAGCACGGTGCGGGCGTTGGCCTGGGTGATGTCAATCGCAGGGCCTTGGGTATCGCGCACCAAAATACTCCCGGTACTTGCGCGGTAATTGCCAAAAGCGAGTTTGAGCACTGTGCTCTTACCCATGCCAGAGGGGCCACTGAGGCGCACGCATTCCCCCGGCATCAGCTGCAGGTCAAAGTCCTTGAGCACCGCCAGCACGGTGTTGCTTTGCAGGTGCAATACAAACTGCTTGCTGACGGCCCGCATGTGCAGCAGCGGCGTGGGGGAGGTGCTTGCGTTCATGGTTGCAGTACGGATGACACCAAGAGCTGGGTGTAGGGGTGCTGCGGGTCGTCCAGCACCTGGTCGGTCAAGCCGGTTTCTACTGCCGTGCCGCCTTGCATGACCAGCATGCGCTGCGCCAGCAGACGCGCTACTGCCAGGTCATGGGTGACGATGATGGCCGCGAGCCCCATTTGGCGTGTGAGCATACGCAGCATGTCTAATAAGCGCGCTTGCACCGACACGTCCAGACCAGAGGTCGGTTCATCCATAAAAACCAGGCGCGGCTGGGTGATCAAATTGCGCGCAATTTGCAGGCGCTGGCGCATGCCACCGGAAAAGGTATCTGGCCGGTCGTCAATGCGACTGGGACTAATTTCAACCCGTTGCAGCCAGTCGGTAGCCTGCGCGCGCAATTGGCCATAGTGGCGCTGCCCCAGTGCCATCAGGCGCTCGGCCACGTTGGCGCCGGCTGAGACGTTCATGCGCAGGCCGTCAGCCGCGTTTTGGTGCACAAAACCCCAGTCGGTGCGGGTTAGCATGCGCCGCTGGGCTTCCGTCATGGCGTAAATATCTTGCAGATCGCTGTCTTTAAGCG
>CAMCJY010000003.1 GCA_945875225.1 Comamonas sp. lk
CCCAAGCTGCGCATCGTCATGAGCTTTCATCCCTTACTCATCGGTGGCAATCCGTATTCAGTCACTTGCGTGTATGCACTCATCCATGCGCTGGAGCGGCGCTGGGGCGTGCACTCGGCCATGGGCGGCACCGGCGCCATCGTGCGCGAGCTGGTCCATTTGCTGCAGGCGCGCAATGTGCCCATCCGCTACAACACGCCAGTCACCCGCATCCGCGTCGAAGGCGGCCGCGCCCGTGGTGTAGAGCTGGCCAGTGGCGAATTTATTCCCGCTGACATCGTTGTCAGTAATGGCGACGCCGCCTGGACGTATCGCCACCTGGTGGAGCCGCAACACCGCAAGCATTGGAGCGATAAGCGCATTGCTAAAGGCAAGTATTCGTCCGGCCTGTTTGTCTGGTACTTCGGTACCGACCGCCAGTACCACGATGTGCCGCACCACATGATGGTGTTGGGGCCGCGTTACAAAGGCCTGCTGCAAGATATTTTTAAAAACCACACGCTGTCCAAAGACTTCAGCCTGTATTTGTATCGGCCCACCGCCACCGACCCTTCGCTGGCCCCGCCCGGATGCGATAGTTTTTATGCGCTCTCCGTGGTGCCCAACCTCAGCAGCGGCACCGACTGGGCCGCGGTGACCGAGCAATACCGCGACGCGATTGCCACCGCTTTGCAAGAAAGCGTGCTGCCCAACCTGAAGCAGCATGTGGTCTCGTCCAAAGTCACCACGCCGCAGGATTTTCAGGACCGCTTGTGGTCGTACAAAGGCGCAGGCTTTGGGCTGGAGCCCATCCTCACGCAAAGCGCCTGGTTCAGGCCGCACAACCGGTCCGAAGACGTGCAAGGTTTGTTTATCGTCGGTGCCAGCAGCCAGCCCGGTGCTGGTGTACCCAGTGTGTTGATGTCCGCAAAAATGCTGCAGGAGGTGGTGCCCGATGTCACAAGCTTTGTCTGAATACAAGAGCGTCGCCACTCCCAAGGCCTACGACCTGGAGGCTTGCCGCGAGCTGATGCGCGGCGGCTCCAAGTCTTTCTTTGCGGCCTCCAAACTGCTGCCCACGCGCTTACGTCCACCGGCTATCGCGCTCTACGCCTATTGCCGTTTGGCCGATGATGCGATCGACCTGGGCCAAGACCCCAAGCTGGCCATGCAAGACTTGCAACAACGCCTGGACGAAATCTATGAAGGCCGTCCTGGCGCCATGGACGCCGACCGCGCGCTGGCCCATGTGGTGCACCGCTACGGCATACCGCGTGGTTTGCTCGATGCATTGCTCGATGGCTTTTTGTGGGACACCCAGGATCGCCGTTACGAGACCCTGGCCGATGTCGAGGCCTATGGCGCGCGCGTGGCCGGTACCGTGGGCGCCATGATGTCCATCATCATGGGCGCATCCACCGACACCGCTATTGCCCGCGCCTGCGAAATGGGTGTGGCCATGCAGTTGACCAACATCGCCCGCGACGTGGGCGAAGACGCGCGCAACGGCCGCCTGTACCTGCCGCGCGCCTGGTTCCGCGAAATCGGCATGGACGTCGACGCTTGGCTGGCAAACCCGGTGTTTGATGCACGCATTGCCGGTTTTACCCAGCGCTTGCTGCTGCGCGCCGATGTGCTGTACCGCCGTGGCGAATTTGGCTTGGCCGAGCTGCCTTGGGACTGTCGCCCCGCGATTCAGGCCGCACGCTTGGTGTATGGCGAAATCGGCAAAAAACTGGAGCGCGATGGCCTCAACTCGGTGGACCGCCGCACTGTGGTGTCCACCAGCCGCAAACTTGCGCTGATCGCGCGCGCCGCCGCGGTGGCCGTCAAGGCCCCGGCCATGCCGGCGGTAGCCATCAGCCCGGTCCCTGCGATAGCATTTTTGGTCGATGTGGTCAGCCGCGACCGCCGCCCCGCCAGTGACAACAAACCCTGGACGCTGCCCAAGCGCAGCTTTGACCAGCGTGTGGAGTGGATGGTGGACTTGTTCGGGCGCTTGGAGCAACGCGAGCGGGTCAATCGCTAAACCACCGTGTCGCTCAAACTCGTCGAGGTTGGGATATTGGTATGCGCGGGGGTATTGTTCGTGTGGTGGCAAATGCGTGATCTGCGCATCGCCCGCGAGCAAACGCGACAGAAACGGCTAGCCGAGCAGGCCGCGAAAGCTGCAGATGAGGCGCAAGGCGAATCCGATGCTTCAGTGAGCAAACAAAGCGCCAGCGCAAGCCCACCAGACGGAGGGCCGCATGCACCCTGAGCTTAAAGTCATCCACCTGGTATGCGCCGCGCTGTTTCTGGGCAATGTCATTGTCAGCGGCGTGTGGGCGCTGTTGGCCGAGCGCACGCGCAACCACGCCATCATCCAGTTCAGCAACACCATGGTGCTGATTACCGATGCTATGTTTACCCTGACCGGCGCTGTCGGTGTGGTCTGGACCGGACACGGCATGGCGGTGCATTTTGATGGCGGCGCGGACCACCTCTGGATTCAGTGGTCGTATGCGCTGCTGAGTTTTTCCGGGCTGATATGGCTGCTGGTGCTAGTGCCTATCCAGTTGAAGCAACGCGCCTTGCTGCGCGCCAGCGATACTGTGGGCGAAGACTATTGGCGCCTCTCGCGCATCTGGCAAATCTCCGGCGCGATAGCCACGGTGCTGCCCCTGCCGATTGTGTATTTCATGGTGAACAAATCGGTTTAAGCGTGGCATCTTCCACCGCTTCATTGAACGGCCAAGTCATCCTGATTACCGGTGCGGCCTCTGGCATAGGCGCGGCCACGGCTTTAGAAGTGTTGGCCCAAGGCGGCGTGCCGGTGCTGGTGGACTGCGACGCCGAACCGCTGGCCGCTATGGCAGCGCGCTGCGGCGGCGCGGTGCTGCACTTAGTGGCGGATGTGACCGACTTGCCTGCCATGGAGCAAGTGGTGGAGCAAACCATTGCGCGACATGGACGCATTGATGTGGTGTTTGCCAACGCCGGTGTAGCCGCTTTTGGGCCGCTGGCGCTGGTGGACCCGCAGGCCTGGAAGCGTTGTGTGGAGGTGAATGTGTTTGGCGTGTTCAACACCGTGCGCGCTGCGTTGCCCGCTGTCATGCAGGCGCGCGGCTATGTGCTGATCAACGCCTCGGTGTCCTCGTTTGCACACCCGCCGGTGATGTCGGCCTATGCCGCCAGCAAATCGGCGGTGGAGGCCATGGGCAATTCGTGGCGCATCGAGCTGGCCTCGCATGGCGTGGACGTGGGCGTGGTACACGCCGGCTGGGTGAGCACGCCGCTGGTCACCGAGGGCGCGCTGCACCCCGGCTTTGTGCGCCTGCGCGCCACCATGCCCGGCCCGCTCAATAGCGAAACATCGCCACAAGACGCCGCCCGCGCCATCGTGCGCGGCATGCAAGCGCGCAAAGGCCGCATCTGGATCCCCGGCTGGTTGCGAATGCTTTACGCCCTGCGCGCCCTGCTGCACCTGCCCTTTGCCGAACGCGAACTACGCCGCGCCGCGCCGGAGATCGAGGCGATTTATCTCGAAGGGCTGGAAGCGGGAGGGGCGCTGGCTTCGTCGTTTGGGCCTAGGGAGAGGGAGAGGACCTTGGCTAGAGAGCGGGGTGTTTGATTTCAGGGCCGCTTACGACCCCATGCTGCCTGTCGTCCCGGAATTGGTAACTACCGGAATGCCTAGGAACCAGACATGATAAAATATGTCATGGCTGATCGAAAAATCGTCGATGATACGCACCACATCACAAAAAAGCGTGGGAATGGTCAGCTTCGACGTGAAATTTGGGTTGATACGCAAGGTCACGTGACTCGTTACAACCTTGCTTACATCAACCATACACTGCATGCTGGCGATAACGGGCGTGTGGTGGGTTATGACAATCAACATGGGCATCACCACCGGCACTATTTCGGCGTTGTGGCTGCAATTGAATTCACAAGTTTTGATGATGTTGAGGATCAGTTCCAGACGGATTGGGCAGCACTCAGGAGAACCGTATGAAAAATGTCACTCTTAAAGCAGGTAACGAACAAGATTTTTTTCGCAGAGGAAAGGCCTTGGCGCGATTGGCTGATGCGAGCCAACCGATACCAGAGGAACGCACAGTCAGCTTCGAAGACCCTGCCGATCTTCTGCGCCTGCTGACTGCCCGAAGACTCGACGTATTCCGCAGTGTCAAGGGTGAACCGGGTTCGATCACGGTCATCGCTGGGCGACTGCATCGCGATCGCAGCGCTGTAAAACGTGATGTAGACCAGTTAGCACAAGTCGGTCTTGTAACGATTGAGACCAAGACGCTTCCAGGTCATGGTCAAATGAAAGAGATTAGAGCGGCTGCAGGCATTTTCCGCCTCGAAGCGATGGTCATGTGAACCAGTTGGACACCACAAAAGCAGCAATTTTTTCCAGCCCCGCCGCATACTTCAGGTTTGCACGCAGCACTTGCTTCACCCGTTCTTTGTTGTCTTTGTTCCAGCCACTTGCGCCAGGCTAGTGTAGTGTGGGGATGGATTCGGTGGCTGGTTTGGCCATGGCTTAGGGGTGATGGTGTTTGGAATCAGCTAGCCTTCCAATCGCCTCGACTAGCCTCCTTTTGCGCCTCCGCCCCTCAGCCCCGCCTAGGCATCCGCCAAGGCAGCATCATGCGCACCGGCAGCGACACCAGGCGCGGTACATCCAAAGATTCATGGACGGCCGTGACGTCTTCGCCCAGCAGGCGGGTGCGCAGCAGGGAGCGCACGTAAAACGGCGTGTCTTCCAGGGTGCTAACCAGTTGCGGGGCACTGCCAGTTTCGCTGCTCATGGCGCGTGGGATGCGCCAGCCGGAGTGCGGCAGGGCGTGGCGCGGCGGGGCTTCGAAGGCAGTGGTCTCGCCGTTGCGCGCAAAGCGTTGCGCCACCACGCGGCCCGGGCCTTCGCGGGGGCGTACGTCATAGACCACGGCGGTTTCGCCATTGGCCATTTCGGCGCGCGCCCAATCCCAGTCGCGAAAGCCTTTTTCTACGGGCTCGTCGCCTTCGTTGGAGTCCATGTAAGCGTGGCCGCTCCAGCGTGCGCTGGGCTTGTCTAGCTCCACCTCCACGCGCGAGCAGGGCGCGATCGGGCCCCAGCGGTGGCGTCCTGCGTTATCCAGTGGGGTGACAAAATTGCACAGGCCTTCGGGCCGTACGGTGACGCGGCCACGCACGCGCATAGGGATGGGCACATTGATTTCGTCAAACTCGATGCGCAGCGCCTGACCGTCCCAGTGCAGGCTGCTGGGGCCTATGCGATAGTGGTTTGCACTGCGCTCGATGTGGCTGCGGCCCCGCTCGGTCATGGTCCAGCGTTTGCCGGCTTTGCCGTACAGCGCTACGTTGAGGGCGCAGTAGTTTTCGGCCTCTGCCACGCCGCCGCCCAGCTTGCGCGCCAGCGCGTAGTAGGGCGAGAACACGCTGCCCACAAAGGCGATGATGGACAGGCCGTGCTGGCCGTCGTCGCTTAGCGCGTCGACATACCACCAGAGATAAGCACCCGGCGCGACCGGCTGGTCGAATCGTGGTGCGCCATCAGCGTGGCGGCCGCCAATCGGCCCGACATGGCTGCCATTGGTACGCCCGGCCCCGGATGCACGCTGCCCCCCGCCAGGTACAGGCCCGGCACCGGGCTGCGCGCTGAGTGCCGCGCAAAGGCCGACATCCAGCCGTGGGTTGCCTGTCCATACAGCGCCCCCCCGCTGCCCGGAAACAGGCGGGCAAAGTCCTGCGGCAGCGTACGCACCCGTTGCTGCGGCTGCCATTGCAGATCCAGGCCACAGTGGCGCATCAAGTCCAGGCTGTTCGATTCGCATCTGTCTATCTCCCCTGCATCAAAACTATGGGTGTCGCCATCTGCCGGTGCATTGACCAGGCACAGCAAGCGCTCCGGGCCGCTGTGCGCAAGGCCGCTGTCTTGCCGGTCTTGCGCGCATACATAAACCGTGCCGTGGCGCGGCAGTCTGCGGCCTTGAAAAATATCTTCAAACTCACTTCGGTAGTCATTATCAAAAAACACGTTGTGCCGTACCAGCGGGAAGCCACTGGCGGTGGCGTGCATCGCCATGGTAAAGGCCGACAGCGAACGGGTTGCGGCGGGCACCGGCTTGAACGAGGGCCGTAGCGCGTCGCCCAACAGGCCCTGTCCCAGCGCCGCCACGTCGCCGTTGAACACCACATCGTCCGCAGCGATGACTTCGCCGCTGGCCAGTTGCACCCCGCTGACCTTTCCTTTGACTAACAAAATTTTCGTGCAAGCCTGGCCGTAGTGCGACTGCACGCCGTGTTTTTCCCCTAAGCTGGCCAAGGCCTGCGCCACGGCAAACATACCGCCTTGCACCGACCAGACGCCATCGAGCTCCACTTGCGCCACCAGCATCAAAGTGGCGGGCGCGGACCAGGGCGAGGAGCCGCAGTAGGTGGCGTAGCGGCCAAAGAGTTGCTGCAAGCGCGGGTCGTGAAAATGCCGGCCCAGGCTGCGCCACAGGCTGGCAAACGGCCCCAGGCCCGCCAGCGTAGTCATGCCGCCAACGCCCAGGTCACCCACCATGCTCAGCAGGTTGGGGCGCTCGCTGCGGATATAGGGTTTCTCCAGGGCGTCATACAGCGCGCGGGTTTGCTTGCAAAAGCCTAAAAAACGTTTCGCCTCTTGCGGGCTGCTAAAGCGGGCGATAGCGTCGGCGCTGGCCTGGGTATCGGCCAGCAAGTCCAGTTGCTGCGTGCTGCCGCGCCAAGCATGGCGGGCGAGCACGCCAATGGGCTCCAGCGTCAAGATGTCTTGTAGCGATGTGCCCATCTCGGCCAGCATTTGCTCCAGTACCCAGCGCATGGTGAACACCGTGGGCCCGGCATCTACACCTACACCATCGACCAGGGTCTGGCGGATCTTGCCGCCCGGTGTGGCTGCGACCTCAACCAAGGTTACGTCTAGGCCCCGGTGCGCCAGCACCAATGCGCTGCACAAGCCGCCTATGCCCGCGCCCACCACCACTACGCGGCGCGTGCGCAAGGGGTCAGCCATAGTCGCGCTCTTTCCAGCGGCCTTCTATGGAGATGGGAACAAAGCGGGCGAACATAGATTCTGAAAAATACTGATTTCGCGTTGCCGCTTTGATAGCGTCCAGATGCGGGCCCGAACGCGCATAGGCATCCATGGCATACAGCTTATCCCAGATCGTAAAAGTGGCCTGGCGCAGAAAGGGTGCCTCGCCCAGGCCCACGGCCAGTTGTATCCCTTGTGCGCCCTCTATCGCAGCTTGCGAGGGTGGCGCATGGTTCCAAAAAGCCGAGGCTTTGCGCAAGTGAATCGAGGCGCGCGTTAGCGCTGCAATCGGCCCGCTGCTAGGCTTGTCTGTTACCAGATCCAGTGCGGTTCCGTCCCAGCTGCCCCGGCAGGACCAGGTGCGCAGCAGGACCAGGCACAGTTCACGCGAGCGCTCGCGGTAGCTCTGCAACAGCGGCGAATGTGCCAAAAAATCACGCGCAGCCAGCGAGGTATGAAATACCAGAAAAAGCCCCTGACGCGAACTGCTGGGTTTGAGGCCAAAGCCCCCTTCGTAGCCACTGCCCAACACTTTGGCAAAGTGAACGCCATCGATCGCTAACCAAGGGGTAGGGCCTTTGACAATCCGGGTCCAACCCCAAACAAGCGATGCCGGTGCAATATCCGCCAGCACCAGCACTATCGTCTGGTCGCTGTCCTTGTTTGCGGTGGCGACATCCATGTCCGGTTGTCCAAAAAAAGCCTCCACCGCAATTTTTGGAGGCCTTGAGGTTTTCCGTGTTTAGGGCTTGGCTAGAGTCTGCAATTCAGGATAGTCTTTCGCCATGGCTGCGCCATAGAGCGGCTTGTAAGCGCCCTGGTGGCAGGTCGTGCAATTGACTTTGGCTACATCACCCTTGGGTCCTAAACGGTGTCCAGGGAAGGTGCTTGTCAGGGGTTCCATATAGTCGTTGTTCAGGTCCCGTGCCATGCGGATACCGTACCAAGCCGTCACACGCTGCGGACGCGATTCCTCCCACGACTGGAAGTTGCGTGTGTTGTGGCAGTAGCTGCAGTTCACGCCTAGCGACTCAGACATATGGATCATCAGCGAGTAGGTGTGCTCGGCTTGTTTGGTTGAGGTGCGGTTAGCGTAATTGCCTACTCCAGTCATGGCCTCGGTGCTATTGACACGGATAGGCGCCGAATCTTTCAGATAGGGCGTAAAGGGATCAAAAGGCAGCGAGCTTAATCCGACGGATTTAGATGCCAGATTTTGCCCAGCCAGATCGCCCATGGAGCTATTGGCGTTGTTACGGTCTTTAGGCGCAAACCACACATTGGTCGGAATGTTGTTACCCCGGTGGCAGGTGTAGCAAGTCACGCCAGTTTCGGCGACGTGGGTTTTCCAATCCTGGTTGACGCGTTGCGTCATCTGAATCATGCGCCGCGCCACCACCTTGGTGTATTTGCCATCATCGGCAAAGTTCTCGGTGTTGTGGCAGTAGGCACAACCGGCACCGGGCGACACCCATTGGGTAATCGAGGCCATGTGACGGCTAAATTGCGCCACACTCAGGTCACCGAGTACTTGCACGTTTTTATAGACCTCACCGGCCTTGGGGCCGTCCGCCGCAGCCGCCTCAGCCGGAGCCGGTGCCCGGTTCAGCGAGGCCTGCTTGAGCAAGGTGCGCGGGTTGTAAATCTGCTCCATCCCCGTGCCTCGGTAGCCGGTTTGCACCGTCTCGATAGGCGGGCGCTCGCAACCGGCCAGCAGACCGAACGCTAGCGGTGCAAGCAGGAACATCGCGAGTTTCATGGTCCGCTTCATGGCTTCGCTCCCAAGATGGCCGGATCGATCACCACCGGATAGGCCAGCGGGTAGGTGGGCACGACATGGTGTTTGACCGACCACAGATACCAGTTGTCCACCACAGTGCCAGTCAGCAAGATGCCAACGCCACCGACCAGCGGGCACAGCACAGCGAACCACCAAGCCCAGCGGTGAATGGATTCCATCGTGGCGTTAAAGCCCATGGTCCAGCGCCAGAACAAGCCAGCGCGTTCCGAGGCCGTGCCGCGGTCCACAATCTGCTCGATCTCGCGCTCACCACCGTAGCGGGTCACTGCCAAAATCGTCGCCCCGTGCATCGCAAACAAAAGCACCGAGCCATACAGGAAGACGATGGATAGCGCGTGGAAGGGGTTGTAGAACAAATTGCCGTAGCGCAGCGAGAGGGCCGACACCCAATCGAGGTGCGGGAATATACCAAACGGTACCGCTTCGGACCAGCTGCCCATCATGACGGGGCGGAAGAAGCCGCACACCAGGTACAGCCAGATCGCCGCTGCAAAAGCCCAGGCTACATGCGGTCCCAGCCCTAACTGGAGTGCACGCCGGTAAGTGCGCGCCCACCACAGCAGGAGAGAGACGGTCAGCATAAAGCCCACAATCAACCACCAGCCGCCTTGGGCCAGGGGCGGAATGCTCAGGCCATAGGCCGGCGCTGGCGGCTCCAGTGCTAACCAGAACAATTGGCGCAGCAGCTGGATGGGATTCCAGCCCACCGAGGCCAGCATATTGAAGCCGATGATGTTAAAGGCGGCGATGCCGAAGAGCAGCGAAGCAACACCCAGCGTACCCAGATAGATCGGGCCGATTTGCGCGTTGCCTATACGTCCGAGCAAGTGCACCAGAAAGGGGGTGCCTAAGCGCTTGTCATCGCCGCGCGGCAGCGGCACGCCTTCGTGCAACGGGCCAACCGGCTGCACTGAGGTAAATAGGTTTTGGTATTGAGCCATGTCAGTGTCCTCCGTGTATTCAGGTGCGCCAGATCGGCATGTTCAACCACCAGCCCCACCATTCGGGCCAGGCACCGGTCCAAAATGGCCCGCTGACCACGATGCAGACAATGCCGAACCAGACCCCGGCCAGTGCCAGGAACAAGCCCAGGCGGTGAATGCCCAAGGTGCCTATCGAGTAGCCAATAAAGTCGCGGAAAAAGGTGTCTTCATGCTCGGGCGTCTTAACCACTTGGCCCCTGCCGGGGTTGGTGGCGGAGAGTACCAAGCCGCCGTGCAGGGACAGGGCCAGCACCGTAGCAAAGAACAGAGTTACTGCAATCATGTGCCAGGGGTTGTAGTGAAAGTGCAAGTACTGGTAGGCGGTGTTACTCACCCAATCCAGATGGCTGTAAATGCCATACGGGAAAGCGTGGCCCCAAGCCCCCATCAGCACCGGCCGTATCACCTGCAAGCTCACGTAGGCCAAAATTGCCATACCAAAGGCGAAGGGCACATGCAGGCCCATGCCCAGCTTGCGTGCGATCTCGGCTTCGCGCAGCGCCCAGGACACGAATGCGCCAATCGCGCAGATCGTAATGAGCTGCCACAAACCACCTTCCATCATCGGCGCAAAGCGCAGACCATAAGAGATATCGGGCGGGGCGATATTGATTTGCCAGAGATTCCAGGTCGGGCCCATGGCCGCACCCCACAAAATCATCATGGTGCCTAATGCGGCGAAGAAAATAGTCGTAATCCCGAAGAATCCGACATAAAAAGGGCCGATCCAAAAGTCAAACAGATCGCCCCCAAAAAGCGTTCCACCGCGCACGCGGTATTTACGTTCAAAACTCAGCATGGACATAGTTGCATCCTCCGACCTTTATACGGTCTAACGGTTCCAGCGCGGTGAGATCAATAATCTAAAAAGACAGACGCAGGGTTCAAAAAAATGAGCCATATGCGTCTGCCGGAATAAAGACCAAAGGCCCTTACTTTTGCGGCAGAGCCGCGTTCTGAGCAGCCTTCGCGGCCTTGACCGTATCGGGATGCCAGGTGTTGATGTTGTAACGATCGCCACTGATATGGATCAGATGAATCGTTGTTGACACAAACGCAATCATCAGTCCTGTTAACACGACCGCCTTGCGGGGGTCTATTACACGCCACATGCGCCACATAGGAATTTCCTTTCGTTAACTCAATTGAGAAATTACGGTATAGACGGCAGATTTCACGCCGACCAGTGTGGTCGTCGATCCCTCCGCCCCGGGTAGCCAGGTGCGCCAATTTAATGCCAGCAACTGTCCAACCACGGCGAGCGCCATGAACACACAAAACATCAAAACAAATATCATCCGGTAGCCATTGAGGTGGCTATCTGAAATAAATGTCGGATCCGTTTGGTTTACTTGGGCCATAAATACCTCCATTTTTGGTTCGTTAGAACCAGGGACGCCAGATCCACACCAAGCTGTGCGCGGCGAATGCGCCCACGGCCCACAAGATGTACCCTTGTACATAGTACTGGTGGAACTCCTGGGCCTCGTCGTCTGTCAGCCCTGAGGGGTTAGCTGCATCAGTCATAGATAGTGCCTCTCACAAAATGCCTTACGGCGACTCCCCGCACCCGGATGGATGCGGAACGGACTGCTGCAGCACGAATGCCGCCGCAGTTGAACCCCCGGACGAGCCGGAGGACTGATCGCTCGGACGAACACCAGAGCACGGCTTTCACGCGTGTGCTCCAGCATTTGCCTGACCGAACAATTCGATAAACCTTTTTGCCTCCACCTGCGAGCGCCCGGTCTCGCGCGCATCGCGCTCGGCCTGGTCACGCATGCGCTTGGCGGCAGAAATACGTACTAACACCGGTTGCTGCTCCAGCAGCTCTTCCATCAGTTGTTGCGCTTCGGGCTCCCAGGGCAGCAGGGAGTCATCAATGGCGCGGCTCGGGCTCGCTTCAATCTTGTCCAGCTCCGTGCCCAGCGGCAGGATGTGGAACAGCGCATCAAATAGTGCGTTGCAAAACTCTTGGATGATGTACGTGGCGCCGGCATAGCCCATGAACGGAGTGCCGGTGTGGCGTCGAATAATGGGTAGCGGAAAACTAGCCGGAATAAAGCTGGTTTTCATCATGCCGCCGCCGCCGCACTCGGCCAGGTAGATGCGCTCGTTGTAGCTGCCATACAGCACCAGCGGTGTTTTTTCGGTCACCAGTTTGCGCACCTCTGCGTTATCGGTTTTGGCTCCGGCCAAGCGGGATATTGCAAAATTGCAGGGCAGGCCCATTTCGTCTTCCAGAAAGTGCCGGATGCCGCGGGTATAGGTTTCATTGGCCACCACGCCAAAGTTGGCGGTACCAAAAAAGTCTTGCGTCACCGAGCGCCACAAGTCCCAGATCGGCTTAATGGTGCTGTGCTTTTCCCGCTCAATAAAGGGCTCAGGGTCCAGGCCTAGCAATTCGCCGAGCTTGCGCAAAAACTTGGTGGTGCTGTGCAAGCCGATAGGTGCTTGCAGATAAGGACGCTCCAGCGCTTCGCACAGCATGCGGCCAAATTCACGGTACATGCAGATATTCACGTCTACTTCTACCAGGCGCGATACATCGGCCAGGTGGCTGCCCAGGGGGAACACCATATTCACTTCGGCGCCTATGCCTTGCACCATGCGGCGAATCTCGGCCAAGTCGCTCGGGCAATTAAAGGTGCCGTAGCTCGGCCCGATGATATTCACGCGCGGACGCTCACCGACTTTGCGCTCGCGCTTGGGCACGTCGCGCAAACCATATTGTTGCCACAGCCAGAACATAGCGCGGTTGGCGCACTGCCACTGGTCTTCGTCAATCGTGCGCGGCAAAAAGCGCTGTAAATTAGTGCCTTCGGGTGTGACGCCGCCACCAATCATTTCGGCGATAGAGCCGGTCACCACCACCGAAGGCAGGTCCGGATCCAGGGCCGCATGGGCACGGCGCATGGAGCCTTCGGTGCCTTCGCGCCCGAGTTGTTCTTCGGCCAAGCCGGTCACTACGATAGGCAATTCGTGTGGCGGCAGCGCATCGGTGTAATGCAGCACCGAAGTTACCGGCAGGTTCTCGCAACCCACCGGGCCGTCAATCACCACTTGCAAGCCTTTGATGGCGGTGAACACATACACCGCTCCCCAGTAGCCGCCGGCGCGATCGTGGTCTAGCACTAGCATGGCAGGCCCTCCGAACCAGCGCTACGCGCAGCGGTCGCTGTGGCAATAAGCAACTGCACACTTAAGCGGATCTGGCTCATATCATGGCCTCAGCTTTACGCTTCTTGGCCTGCTTTTCCAGCAGACGGCGCGTCTCGGCTTTGAATTCGGGCCGGTCTTGCGGCACGCCTTGGGCGCTCTCCCACACTCCGGTGGAATGGCCGGTGCCGGCATCGCGAAAAAAGGCTTTCATCTCGTCAAAGCGCGGCTTATTGGCAATGGCCCCGTTGATCACCTGCGCCAACGAACCGGCACCTGCTGGGCCCATCAAGGGGCGTGCGGAAATCAGGTTGGTGAAGTACAGGCCGGGGATGGACATTTCTTTGGCTGCTTGCACGACGGGCGTGGTGCCGATCGCCAAGTCGGGCTTCCATTCATGCATGGCGGCCAAGTCTTGCTCTAGCGAAGCGCGGTATTGCACATGCACTCCATGCGCTTCAAGCCACTGGCAATCGGGCTCGCTCCAAACCGTGCGCGGGCAGGCGGTGCCCACGTAGCGCAAGTCGGCGCCGCTTTCCACCAACAAGCGCGCCACCAGCAGTTCTGAGCCCTCGTAGCCGCTTAGCGTAATGCGCCCTTTGATTGGCATACGCGCCAGGCCACCTTTGATGGCCGGCAACATGATGTTTTTCACCATATCGATTTGCGCTTGCGGCACATTGGCCGCATTGCCAATGGCTTGCAGCCAGGCTTCGGTGCCGTCATGGCCCACCGGTGCCGAACCCACGATGGGCCGGCCTGCGGCTTGAAACTCGCGGATGCTGGCGGTGTAAAACGGGTGAATCGCCCCCACGACCGCGCAGTCCAGCGCGGCATAGAGCTCGCGCCATTCGCGGGTGGGCACTACCGGACCGGCGGCCAGGCCCATGGGCTCAAGCATGCGGCCAATGATCACCGGGTCGGCCGGGAACATTTCGCCAATTAAGGTGATGGTCGGCTTGTCAGAGCGTCCGGTACGCGGCGCTTGGACCGGACCGGCCAGCGCTTCTTCCCGGGCAAATTTCAGCATCGCACCGGCCAGCACGTCTTTGGCCTCGGCATGCGTGGGAACACCAAAGCCGGGCACGTCGATACCGATGATGCGCACCCCGTTGATATCTTTGGGCAGCAATTGCAGCGGCACGCCACTGGCGGTAGGCACGCACAAGTTGATGATGACGATGGCGTCGTATTTGGCCGGGTCGGCCTCTTTGTACACCGCTTCGCGAATGTCTTCAAACAGCTTGCCGGTGACCAGCGACTCGGAGTTAAAGGGCACATAGCCCACGCTGCGTCTGGCGCCGTAAAAATGCGAGGTAAATGTCAGGCCATACACGCAGCAGGCCGAGCCCGACAGGATGGTGGCGGTGCGCCGCATGCGCAAACCCACACGCAGCGAACCGAAGGCCGGGCACATGCTTTGTGGCTGGTCGTGCGGACCGGCTTTGGGATCTAGGGGATAGTCTTTGGCGTACTGCGCCAGCACTTCGGACTTGCCTGAGGCCTTGGCTGCGGCTAGCATTTTTTCGCCGCCCGCGTGGCAACCCATGCCGTCGCCTTCAATGGCCGTGCTCACGCCCGCAGGCGCTGTTGCATTGACGATGGGAATGGTTTTGCTCATGGATCAGTGCCGCCTGGGGTTCAAACTTCGTCGTACACCACTTCAAGCGTAGGCTTGGTGTTTTCGGTACGGCCGCACATAGCAAATTGCGTCGCCGGTTCCAGGACTACATCGCGGCCCACGGCGGAAGCTGCGAACAGGTTCAGCAACTCGTCTTGGGTAAGCGGCTTGGGGCGCACTGGCTGCGAGGTGCCCACGTTTTCTGCCAGCTCGGCAAACATCGGACCCCATACGGAGTCGGGTCGGCCGATGATTTCGTAGCTGGCACTCTTTCTGCGGATGTCTTCGTTGGCCGGAATGATAGACAACACCGGTATCCCGACCAGGGTGGCGAACTGCGCGGCTTCGCCGGTGCCGTCGTCGCGGTTAATGACCATACCGGCCACGCCCACATTGCCGCCGAGCTTGCGGAAATACTCCACCGCGGAGCAGACGTTGTTGGCCACATACAGCGACTGCAAATCATTGCTGGCCACCACAATCACTTTTTGGCACATATCGCGGGCAATCGGCAGGCCGAAACCGCCGCACACCACGTCGCCCAAAAAGTCGAGCAGCACGTAGTCAAACCCCCACTCGTGAAAGCCGAGTTTTTCCAAGAGCTCAAAGCCGTGGATGATGCCGCGTCCGCCACAACCGCGCCCGACTTCGGGGCCGCCCAGCTCCATGGCATAAACGCCATCGCGCTTAAAGCACACATCGCCAATGGCCACGGCTTCGCCCGCGAGTTTTTTCTTGGACGAGGTTTCGATGATGGTGGGGCAGGCACGGCCGCCAAACAGCAAACTGGTGGTGTCGCTTTTGGGGTCGCAACCGATGAGCAAAACCTTTTTGCCTTGCTGCGCCATCATGTAGCTCAGGTTGGCCAGGGTGAAGCTTTTGCCAATGCCGCCTTTGCCGTAGATCGCAATTATCTGGGTTTCTTTGGTCACCTCTTTGGTGCTCACCGGCGTTGGCTCTATCGCAGCCTCAGCGCGCAAAATATCTCGCATGAAATTTACCGGTGCCACTGCAGGAATTGTGCTTGCGCTCATGCTATTTGTCTCCAATCAAGAACCATCTTCAGACACTCGGCATCGCCAAAGGCGGTGCGGTAGGCGGCATCGCCCTGTGTTGCTTCGTGTTGGTGGGTAATCAAACCGTCTAAAGACAAGCGGCCTTCGCCTGCCAATGCGATAACAGCGGCGAGGTCGGGAGGCGACCACTGCGCAGCCACACGGATACGCGCTTCGCGCATAAAGGCCGGCGGAAAAACAAAGGACAGCGGTGTGTCATAAAAACCTGCGAGCACCACTTCGCCGCCGGGGGCCAGGCGGCTGATCAGATCATCAAGCAAGGAGCCCACGCCGCTGACATCACAAATGCATTGGTAATTGCGCCGCGTGTCGGTGGACGGGTCAATCACCTCGTAACCCATTGCGCCGCCGCGCCGCGCTGGGTTGGTGTCCCAGACTACGGGGGTGTGACCGGCCAATACGGCCAGGCGCGCAATCATGCGGCCCAATACGCCGTGACCGACGATCAAGTCTGGTTGCCGGGTGCCTGGAGCGCTGTGTGCGTGGTAAGCGGTAGCTGCCAGCGCAAACAAGACGCCGCGCTCGCCCAAGGACTCTTCCATGGGCATGGCGCGCGCAGAGGGCACCACCAGACGCGAAGCCGCGCCGCCAAACAAATTGCGCGCATCGGTAAAACATTGCGAGCCGGGCAAATAAACCCGTGTGCCCACGGCGAGCGTGGCCTGGTCTCCGGCGGCGACTACGCGGCCCACGGTTTCATAGCCGGGTACCAGCGGATAGCCCATGCCGGGGAAGGCGGGCATGGTGCCTTCCCATAACATGCGCTCGGTACCGGTGCTGATACCGCTGTACTCGACCTTGATAAGCACGTCACCCGCGCCCATCTCAGGGAGCTGTAAAGCACTCAGCGCCAAGGCCCTGGGCTGTTGAAAGACAATTGCGTTTGCTTGCATGGGTGTATCGTTACATTGACATTAATTAATGTCAATTAGTATTTACAAGAGAAGCAGTATTCGAGGGAAAACCCTGACGTTTCCGGCCAATCAGGATCTGCGTTTGCAAAGGCATGGGGTTGGGTACGACCTCCAAATGCGCAAAACCGGCCTCGGCCATCATGGCCATCAGCTCCCGTGGCGTGCGCAAGCGGCCTGCGCCCATGGCCAGCAGGTAAAAATGGAAATAGGCGTCACCCTGGGGTGTCTCGCCTTGCTCTTGCGCCATGGGCTCGGACAGCAGCAAAGTGCCGCTAGGCGGCAGAGCCTGGTAGATGGCCGCCAACAGGGTGCGTACATCGGCGTCCGGGTGGTCATGGGCCACGCGGATCAGGGTCACCAGGTCGGCGCCCTGGGGCAGCGGGTCTTTCAGGAAGCTCCCGGGAAGCGCTTCGGAGCGCGATTGCAAGCCCTGGCGGGCGAAATTGGCCCGTGCCAGCGCCGCCACTTCGGGCAGGTCAAACAGCTTGACCTGCAGGTGTGTGGCATGCAGCGCTAAGCGCGACATAAACGTGCCCTGACCACCGCCCACATCCAGCACGCAGCGGTGCTCGTCAAAGCGGTAGCTGGCCAAAATCTCGTCCACCACAAAGGGCTGCGAGGCCGACATCAGGTTGGAGTAGCGGGCGTATTTTTCGGCCTGCGCTTGTGCGGCCTGGGCCGCCTGCGCCACTTGGACATCCTCGTCCAGCGTATAGGGCCAGTACTGCGCCATGGCGCCGGGCTGTCCCGGCCCTTGCAGCATGGCTACCGGGTCTTGCATGTCCTGGTAGAGCACCGCATGGTGTTCGATCATGGCGCGTATGCCTGCGTGGCCGGCCACCGGCGCACCCAGCGGGCCCAGGCCGTAGCGGCCTTGGCTGCGTAAATTCAGCAGGCCCAGGGCCAGCGCCGACTGCAGCAGGCGCTGCAATCCCGCTGGCGGCAAATTCGTCCACTGGGCCAACTCGTCCAGGCTGCGCGGCTGCTGGGCCACGGCTTCCAAAATGCGCAATCGCACACAGGCCAGCAGAACTTGCGAATACACAAATCCGGCCATCAGGTCAAACACCTGGCGCGCGCGCCTGCGGGTGACCCAGCGTGTCAGCGGGTTGGACACGCTCCAGCGGTACAGGGCGTCGCTGGTTAACCAGCGGTCCATCAGCGCGCCCAGGCGATCGGCCCAGGGCGTTGTGCGGGCGTGGCCTTGGGGCAGCGAGGCCAGGTCCAATGTCTTCATACCGGGGTGTTCCTAAAAAGCGCCGTGGTGCGCGTCGTGGTGCTCAGGCGCCCACGGTTTGCGTGGCCGCCTGGCGATAGGCGTTGCAGGCTACGCGCGGCACCAGACGCTCGGATTCCTGCCAGACCAGGTCGCGCATGGCCTGCGCGGCGGGCCCTTCGGGAATGGAGTCGGCGGCGGCTTGAATCAGGGACTCAAAGTGCTCAATCGCGCCGGACAAGCCCAGGTTGGCAATCGCATTGGGCCGCGCGTGCTGGGCATCCTGGCCCACCGGCTTACCCAGCAAATCGGCCTGGCCCATCACGTCGCGGATGTCGTCGGCCACTTGGTAAGCCTCACCCAGGCAGTCGCCCAAGGCCTGCCACTGGCTCGGGTCGGCCCCGGCGCTCAATGCACCGGCGCAGGTAGCGGCCACAAACAAGGCGCCGGTTTTGGCCCGCTGGTACTGCATCAGCGATACGCGCGACTCCGATTCCCAGGCCTGACCGGCCACGATGCCGCCAGGCAGGCCCACGCCGCCAGCGATGATTTTTAACAGCCCGGCCAAGCGCTCTGGCGACTTGCCTGCGGCTGCGGCCAGTGTCTGGAAGGCCAGCACGATGAGCGCATCGCCGGCCAGCACGGCCAAGGGTTGGCCAAAAGCCCAATGCACCGAAGCGCGGCCACGGCGGGTGGGCGCGTCGTCAAAACAGGGCAGGTCGTCATGTACCAGCGAGGCGCAGTGCAGCAATTCAATGGCGACTGCGGCCGCCTCGCTCAGGGCTGAGTCGTCCTGACCACAGGCATGGGCCACGGCCAGGCACAGCTGCGGGCGGATGCGCGCACCGCCAGGAAACACTGCATGACGGACTGCGGAAGCCAGCTTGGGCGGGCAGCTGGCATCCTCGGCCGCTGCCAGTGCCATGGCCAAAGATTGCTCGATACGGGTAATTGCTTTCATTGCCTGTCTCCTTGGGTGTTGCTGGGTCGGGTTTAATAGTGACAACTTCGCTTGTCACTATTTGATGTAAACAAATGTAGACACTTATTTCAAGGCTGTCAACGCGGGTTTACGCGTTAATTCACTTTTTTTGAAAGAAAAAAACCATGGCCTAGCGGCGCTCAGAAGGGGAGCCAGTTGCAGTGCGCTGGCAGAGGGAAAGCGCGGGTGTGCGCCTAGTCCACGGCGCGCAAAATGCACTGCGCCAAGGTGTCTGGCCGCTCTTCATGGGCCAGGTGGCCGAGGCCGGGGAGCCGTTTTACGGGCGGCGGGGGCTGTCGCTTGAGTGACGCCGCAGCACGCTCGGACACCGATGGTGGAACGATCAAGTCCTGTTCGCCTGCGATCAGCGTCAGCGGTGTTTCTAGCGCTGGCAGCCGCCTCCAAAACGTGTGCAAGTCCCAATGCGCCATCATGGCCAGCGCGCCGGCGCTATGGGCGGGCTGGGCGATCAGCTTTTGGTAGAGCGCGCGGCCCTGCGCGTCAAGGTGAGAGCCGGTACCGTCCAGCAGTCTTTGCAGCACCGCGGGTTGCCCTGCTTGCCAGGAAAAAAGCTCGGGCACAAAAGGCGCTTTGGCCAGCAACTTGGCCATGGGCGAAAACAACTGCCCGGCCAGGCCATCGAGTGGCAGCAGCGCACCATTGAGGGAGACGATGCGCTGGAACTGCACATGGCCGTCCAAAGACAGCATGCAAGCCACCGCCGCCCCGGCCGAGTGGCCGACGATGGTGTGCGGCACGACGCCCATCTGCGTTAGCACTTGCGCCACCCCGGCAGCCATACCCGGCAGCGAAAACAGGGTCGCGACCTCGGAAGGTGCGGGCACGGCGCTAAACGCATGACCTGGAAAGTCCAGCGCCAGTACGCTGTAGCGCGCGCCCAACAGCGGAAAGACATCGCGCCAAGAATGCGTGGAGGCGCCGGTGCCATGCAGCAGCAGCACCGTAGGCGCTTGTGCATCAGAGTGCGGCGCGTACTGCACGTGCCAGCGTAAGCGCGGGGTATCCACAAAGCGCGAGTACTGGCGCAGCGGCCAATCGGCGCCATCGCGCTCCCAGTCCAGGCCTTGGCGTGGGGGCATAGCGCGCGCCAATTTAGTTGCGCCCGGCGACTGCGCGCACCGCCTGGTTGAGCGACTGCGCGCCGCCATAGGGCAGGGCCAGGTACTGCGCGCCCATGGCAACAGCCAGTTGCTCGACGCTGTTTTGGGGCTGGGGCGAGGTGTCCACCAGCAGCACGCTCACTCCGATGGAGCGCAACTGCGCTGCAGCAGCCAGGGCGTCGCTGGCGGCGGGCCCGCGGCCCGCGCTGCCGTCGCGGGCAATATTGGCTTTGCCATCGGTCAGCAGCACCACGATAGGCGTTTCGCCCTTACGCTTAATTTGCACGGCCAGTGCGGCGGCTGCATCAATCGCGGTAGCCAGCGGTGTGCCGCCGCCGCCGGGCAGACCGGCCAGGCTGCGTTTGGCGCGTACCAGCGAGCGCGTGGGTGGCAGCAATACCTCGGCAACTTTGCCTCGAAAGGCCAGCACCGCCACGCTGTCGCGCCGCACATAGCAATCGGCCAGCAGCAGCTCGACCGCGCCTTTGGCCTCGGCCAGCCGGTTCAGCGCCGACGAGCCCGAGGCATCGACCACAAACACGGTGGTGGTCTGGCCTAGTTGGCGAAAGCGCGTGACATGAAAATCTTCTTTGCGCACCACGATGCACGGCGTCATCACCGATGCTGATGCCGATGCCGGCGCCAGGGTGCTGCGGCGCAGTCTTTGCCAGGGCGCGGCGGCGCGCAAAGTCTCCAGCACGTTGATGCGTTGGCCGGCGCGCGGCTCGCCTCTGCGCGCGCCCACGGGACGGCCCCGCAAAGCGTTTTTTTGCTCGGCACCGGCGCTGCCAGAAGTGGGCGTTTTGGCACGCTGCAAAGCGCCTATCTTCAGGCTGGCGAGCAAGCCGGCGGGTATGGCCGCTTGCGCCGCTTCGAGCACGCGCTCGGCCATTTCTTGCGGGTCTGGCGGCTGGCTGTCCGCGTCGTCCTTGTCCTCGTTCTTAGAGTCGTCTTGCGCATCTTGGGGCGACTCGGGCGGCGGCTCTGGGGCTGGCTGCTCGGGTGGCTCGGGTGGGCTTGCTTGCTCTTGTGGTGACCCAGGTTCCTGTTGCTCGGGCGCAGGGGGCAGTCTGGTCGCGCGCGGCGCCAGCACCACGCGCGCAGCAACGGCAATATGTTCCTCCTCTACCGTGTCGCTGCCGGCCAGCGCGGCGGCGGCCCGGGCTGCGCGCGCAGCAAACAGGCTGGCGCGCAGCGAATCAATGCCCAGCGCCATCGCTGCCGCGCACAAGGCCTGCACCGACTCCTGGGCCATCTGCACCCGCCCCAAACGCAAACGTGCGGCTTGCACTTCATCCGCGGTCCACTGCGGGCCTTCTTCGTCCGCTGCTTGACTGTCCATGCGCAGATGAAAAGCCAGGCGCTCTGCCAGGCTGGCGGGCAGTTGCTCGTCCGCGTCGGCGCCTTCGTCCAGGGCCACCATGCCGACGCGGGCAGGCAGCACGCGGTCCAGGCCATCGCGCTGCAGCAGCACCTGGCCGCTGTCGAGCACACTGCCAAAGCGCGCAGCCGCGCCCACCGTCATGCGCTCTGCCATGGCCAGCACCAGCACGCCGCCATCGGCCTGTGCCAACAAGCCTTGCAGCGCCACCGGGCGGCTCGCTTGCAGCGTAGCCCCCAGGTCCAGGCCGCCCAGCAAAGCGGTGTCGCCGGTATTTAAGGGCACCCGCCTGAAAGGACTTTCTGCGGGCAACAGGGTGTGCAGCAGCGCCAGCCATTCATCGCGCGCTGCGCAGGCCGGTGCGCGCAAGGCCACACCGCCCAGGCCTGCCGGGTCAACGGCAAACAGGGCGGCAATCGTGGCGGCGTCGCCTCGCATGGCAAAAAATTATTTTTGCGGCGCTGCGGCCAACTCGGCCAGCGCCCGTTCCACCCGGGTGGACGAGCCCGCATCGTCCAGCGGATTACGCCGCAAGCGGTGACGCAGAGCCGGCGGGGCTACGCGCTCTAAATGGGCTTGCGTCACGGCCGTGTCGCCTTGCCAGGCGGCCAGGGCGCGGGCGGCGCGCACCAGCGTCAGGTCGCCGCGCAGCCCGTCGGTGCCCAGGGCCATGCACAACTGCGCTGTAAAGGCGCGCGCGCTATCGGGTATCCGCACCGCGGCCAGACGCTTGCGCCCGGCCACGATGCCTTTGCGCACTTTGTCGTCTTCTTTTTTCCAATGCTCGGTAAAGGCTTGCGGGTCTTGCTCGAAGGCATCACGGCGCTTGACCACCTCGACCCGCTGTTCCAAAGTACCCGGCGTTTTCACCTCCACCGACAGGCCAAAGCGGTCCAGCAACTGGGGCCGCAATTCGCCTTCTTCCGGGTTGCCGCTGCCGATCAGCACAAAGCGCGCCGGGTGGCGCACGCTCAGGCCTTCGCGCTCGACCACGTTCTCGCCAGAGGCGGCCACGTCGATTAGCAAGTCCACCAAATGGTCCTCTAGTAAATTGACTTCGTCGATGTACAAATAGCCTCGGTTGGCGCGGGCCAGCAGGCCGGGCTCAAAGGCCTTGACGCCCTGCGACAAGGCGCGCTCCAGGTCCAGCGCACCCACCACGCGGTCTTCGGTAGCGCCCAGTGGCAGATCGACCACCGGAACGCCGACCAACGCGCTGGCGCGGGCTTTGCCGTTGGCCGCGGCCAGGCAATTAGGGCAGCGGGCGGCGTCCGGGTCGCAGCCGTAGCGGCAGCCGGTGACGACGCGCATTTTGGGCAGCAAGGCGGCTAAGGCACGAACGGCGGTGGACTTGCCGGTGCCCCGGTCGCCAAAGACCAGCACGCCGCCAATCGTGGGGTCAATGGCGGTGAGCAAGATGGAAAGCTTCATGTCGTCCTGGCCGACGATGGCGGAAAAAGGAAAGGTCAAAGCCATGGGGTAAGGGGTGAAAGTGGGTAAATAAAGTGGAATGGTTTCAGCGCGATGTACTGGCTATCATGCCAGCCGCGCCACCAGCGCTTGCGTTGCATACAGGCCCACGCCCGAGGAAGCGCCCGTCACCATGGCGGTGGCTGGTGCTGCATTACTCACCGTTTTTCTCCGTCAAAAATTGCAGCACGCCGGGCAGGGCCTGCTGCGGGTTTTCTTCCATCGCCAAATGGCCCATATTGTCCAGCGCCAGCAAGCTATGGTGGGCAATACCCTGCTGGTAATCTGCCGCATTGCTAAACGGAATCATGGCGTCTTGGCGGCCCCACACCAGCAGGGTGGGCGCACTGATTTTTTGCAGCAAAGGCTGCGGCTCGCGCAGGATGGTTTGCTGCCAACGCGCCAACATCGCTGCGCGGGCGCCGGGCGCGCGCATCAGGTCGTGGTAGCGGCTCAGGTTCTCCTGGCTTAAGGCCGTAGGGCTGAAGTAGCCGGGCGCCAAGTTCATGCGCAGCAGCCAACGCGGCGCAATCCAGCGCATCAGGCCCATGCCAGCGGGCACTTGCGCCGGCTTGCCGTATTCAAAGCCGGAGCTGGCAAAACCGTCCGGCGCCAGCAGCACCAATTTGTCCACCCGCCCTGGCGCCGTAGCGGCAAACGTCCAGGCGATACGCCCGCCAATCGAGTGGCCCAGCAGGCTGACTTTTTGCAGCCCGCGTGCATCGAGCAAGGCCTCGATGAGGGCGATGCTGCGTGCGTCGCTGTAGTCATTGCCGGCGTCGGGTGGGCTCAGCCCGCTGCCCGGCAGGTCCAGGCGCAGCACGCGCAAGTCTTTGGAAAGGGTTTGTGCCCAAGGCTCCCAGGTGTGCAAGCTGGCGCCAAAGCCGTGGATTAGCAACACGGCCGGTGCGTCTTTGGGGCCGCTGTCGCGCACATGCAGGCGCTGGTCCAGCACCTGCACCATGTCGCCGGGTGACTGCAAATACTGGCGCTCCAGGGTGGCACGGTCTAGGTCTGGCGTCCACAGCGTCCAAAGCGCCACTGCCAGCAGCAAAACGACGATGACGAATGCGGTTTTCATAGCTGGAAGCGGCAGGCTGTCATGCCCGCATCCTAACCAATCAGAGGCAGACAGGCTTTTTGCGTCTGATAAATATGACACTCGGCAGTGTCCCCTGCGTAACGGAATTCGCCGCTAGGCCAAGGCCGGCTCCAGGCTCTCTGGCATGGCTTGCAGTGCCTGGGCGGCGATATCCAGGGCGCGCAGGCGCAGCGCCGGGTCGTATACATCGCAGACCAGCATCAGCTCGTCCGCCTGCGTGCTGTCGGCCAAGGCATGCAGACCGGCGCGCACGGTGTCGGGCCCGCCGACCACTGCGGCGCCTAAAAAGTCGGCAATCGCGGCACGCTCTTGCGGCAGGCATTGGGCGATGAAGTTAGCCTCTGGCGGCTGCAAGCGGCGCCGCTCGCCGCGCAATATGCCCAGCACGCGCTGGTAGACGCTGCTGGCCAAAAATTGGGCTTCCTCGTCGCTGGGCGCAGCCAGCAAGGGCACACCGATGGCCACATAGGGCGCGGCCAAATGTTCAGAGGCTTGAAACAGGCGGCGGTAAATGTCCAGCGCCTGGTGCAAAAGCCGTGGCGCAAAGTGCGAGGCAAAGGCATAAGGCAGGCCGCGCTGCGCCGCCAACTGCGCCGAATACAGGCTCGAGCCCAGCAACCAGATCGGCACTTGCGTGCCCGCGCCGGGCATAGCCACTAGGCGCTGGCCGGGCTGCGCCGGCCCTAGCAGTCGCTGCAACTCGGCCACATCACGCGGAAAATCGTCTTCGGTTTCCACCCGGTCGCGGCGCAGGGCGCGCATGGTCAGCGGGTCGGTGCCCGGCGCGCGGCCCAGGCCTAAGTCGATGCGGCCGGGGTACAGCTCGGCCAGCGTGCCAAAGGCCTCTGCGACCACCAAGGGCGCGTGGTTGGGCAGCATGATGCCGCCTGAGCCGACGCGGATGCGGCGGGTCGCTCCGGCCAGGTGGCCTACCAGCACGGCCGTGGCCGAACTGGCAATACCCGTCATATTGTGGTGTTCGGCCACCCAGTAACGGCTAAAGCCCAGACGCTCGGCATGCTGCACCGTTTGGCGGGCAACGTCCAGGGCTTGCCCGACACTGGCGCCTTCGCGTACCGCGACCAAATCCAGCATCGAGAGTTTGAAGGTAGGGGTGCTGGGCATGGCGGGTTCTTGGTGTGGATGGTGCTGCGGCCAATTATGCGCACGCAGCGCGGCAAACGCTAG
>CAMCJY010000004.1 GCA_945875225.1 Comamonas sp. lk
AACCGCCTGACCCACATCAAGCTAACGGTGACCGCCTTATCATGCCTCGGTTTCTAGCAGGGATGCGGAGCGCTAAGCAAGCTAAGCTAAATGCAGGTAACTGGCACTTAGTGAATGACGACCGGGTTTTGCGCCAATCCGGCGTATTGTTCCAAGGTCTCCTCGACCTCTTCCTGGGTGGGCATATTCACCTGCCAGGCGACGATGTGTTGCTGAAACAACTCGGCCCAGGAGCCATCTAAATAGACTTCTTTTCCCGAGCGCTTGTCCACGATCTCAAAGCCGTGGCGTGCCAGCATGGGTACACCCTGGGGGTATTGGTCGGTTTTGACGTCGCTCAGGGTGGTATTGCCCTGACCAAGGAATGCGGCGCTGCTGTCAGTTTGCACCTGCGCGTTGGCCAGCATATGGGTCACGGTGAAGCTGTCAGAGTCGTAAAGCGTGTTCATACGGAGGCGGCGTTGGCGGTGGAGGCCTTAGCCTAACAGGATTTACGCCGCGCAAGCCGCACAGGGCCCAATATCAGGGTTTTTGGCTGCGCGTCCAGACCATGTCGATTTCGTCGCCACTGGTCTGCGTCAGGCGTATGCGCAAGGGCATGCCCTCCAGCTCGGGGGCCAGCCACAGTTCGGCACGGGTGTCGTAGTCGGCCCGGTGCTCGCGCACCAACTTGTAGGCGGTCCATTCCTTGCCCTGGATTTTCAAGCGTTCGGGCGGCTCCAGCAAAAAATCCCAATCCTCGGCTCCGCGCGCACCTATGGTCTGGAACGCCAGCTTGCTGCCGGGCGCGAAGGCCTGTCCATCGGCCGCAAACATGGCCGCCAGTTGCACAAAAATACTGACCTGGTCTTGGGCCAGCGGCAGCAGCGGCACATCCGGCGTATTGGCGCTGAAGCTGACCTTGCCCTTGTCGCGCTCAAAATGCGCGGCTACTTCGCTGCGCACTTTTTCGCCAAAACGCAGCGGCTCCAGGCCGCGCGCGGTGATGCTGCCCTTGCTGGTCTGCACTTTGGAGCCTAACAAGAAGTGGCTAATTTCCAGGCGCGCGGTGTAGTTGCCACCTTCATGCAACCAGGACAAATCGCCCGAAACAAAATACTTAAAGCCTTTGACACTGCCGGCCACGTCGTATTTCAGGCGCACCGAAGGCGGAAACACATAGTTATAGGCTGGTGCCGCTGCCCCTTTTGGGGTGGCTACTTGGGCCAAGGCCACAGCAGCATCCGCCGCCGGCGGCGCAGTGACGCTCGCCGATGCAGCCGCCGCTAAAGGCGCAGATGCCGCCGCCGCGGCCATGCTGGCAGGGGGTGCCTCCGGCGCAGCGGGGGCGGGGGCGGTGGTGCTGGTGGTGGCGCCAGAAGCAGCTGTAGCCGGCGGCGCAGCAGCCTCGTCCGCGTTGGGCAAAGCGAGCGGCGCAGCTTCGGAGCCAAAGCGCACCGTGTTACCTAGGGGCGGATCGCCCGGCAGGCCGGTATTCGCAGCGGGTGGCGCAATCGGCGCAGCGGCAGACTTGGGCGCCTTGCTGAGGTCCTGGGACGTCTGCGCGCCAGGGGTGACCTCGCGATTGGCAATGCGGATGCTGCGTGTGCTGAACACGCGCCCGGCGTCCTCGCCTGCCATGCCCTGGGGCATGTCCGGCAGCAGGCGCGATACGCCGCGCAAAAAAAATAGATGCAGCGAAAGGACTAAGAGCAGCGTCAACAGCAAACCCCGCCAGACGCGCGTGCGAAGCTGCGGGCGGTCGCGTGGGCTAGTTCGCGCGGTGTCCGGGCCACCTATGCTGGCTGCGGCGTACATCTCAGGGAACGGCAGTCTGCCAGGCTGGCGCCGGCCACTGCATGAGTTCGGCCAGACGGCAGACCACCCAACGCGCCTGGCCTTCGTCGATGACGGCTTCAGGCCCGCACAAGCCATCCAAACAGCGTTGCAAAACCTGGGCGCTGTCCGCGTCGCTGCGCAATTGCAACTCGGTAGCGGTGCCAGTGAGCATTTGCGCCAGGTCTTCGCACAATTCATAGTGCGCCGCAACGTGGGCCTGGGGGGCCGAAGGTTTGTGCGCACCGGGCGCCATGTACAAGGCCAAAAACGTCGCCGGGATCAATAGCTGGTTGCCTTCAGACATACAGTCCCCCCTGATGCCGCAGTTTCACACCACCGCAGCCGGCACAGCGGCAGCGCGCAGCTTGTCTTTTTTGCTCGGGCGCTTGCCCTTGATGCCGCCATGCGGATCCAGCGCGCCGGGCGCGCCAGCCACTGGCGCTGTGGGTGCAGAAGCCGTGGCTTCAAATCCGGGCTCCGTCTCTAGGCTGACAGACAGCGCTTGGCGTTTGACGATCAGTTGCCAATGCGGCTGGGTGTCCGGGCAAACAAAGCTGATAGCCAGCCCGCTTTCACCGGCGCGCCCGGTACGGCCAATGCGGTGGGTGTAGTCCTGGGCCGAGCGCGGCAAATCGTAATTCACCACCACCGGCAGTTGCAACACATCGATACCGCGCGCGGCCAAATCGGTGGCCACGACCACCTGGATGCGTGCGGCCTTGAAGTCCTCCAGCACCTGGCTGCGTTTGCCCTGGCTGAGGTGGCCGTGCAAAGGCTCGGCGCGCAATCCCGCTTTGCGCAATTTGTCGGCCACGATTTCTGCGGCGTACTGCGTGGCGACAAACACCAACACCCGGCTCCAGTGCGCGCTAGCCATCAAATGGCGCAGCAGTCGCGTGCGTTTTTCGCTGTCCACCGCAAAGGCGCGTTGCGTGATATCGGCCTGGGCTGCAACGGCCTGGCGCAAGTCCACGCGCACCGGCTGCTGTAGCAAAGCCATGGCCCAGCCACTGACTGCCGGCGCAAAGGTGGCCGACAAAAAAAGGCGCTGGCATGGCAGGGGAATGCGCCCCAAAACAGCCTGCACCTCATCGGCAAAGCCTTGGTCGAGCATGCGATCGGCTTCGTCCAGCACCAGGGTGCGCACGCTGGACAAGGGCAATGCGTTGTGGGCTATGACATCGAGCAAGCGGCCAGGCGTGGCCACAACGATGTCGGTGCCGCCGCGCAAACCGCGCAACTGGGGCTGTATCGACACACCGCCAAAAATGACACTCACTTTGACGCCATAGGGCAGACGCTGGGCCAGGCTTTTGAATACCTCGCCTACCTGGGCTGCCAGTTCACGGGTGGGCACTAGTACCAGCGCGGCGACCAGTTTGGCCCCTTTGGCGTTGTGCGCAGCGCCTTGTGCGGCAGCCTCGAGCAAGGGCAGGACATAGGCTAGGGTTTTGCCCGAACCTGTGGGCGCGCAGACGAACACATCTTGCCCTTGCAAAATCGCTGCGATGCTGCGGGCTTGCACCTCGGTCGCATTAAGCAAGCCAGCATCACGAGCAGCGGCCTGCAAGGGCGGGGACAGTGCGGAGAAATTGAGGTCCATGGCGGGTCTGAAAAAAGCGGGCGCTTCGCTGGCACGCCATGGCAAGATTGTGCGTGCAGACCCAGCTTCGCGCGCGTGCGCTGGCCGGTCTGGGTCAAAAAAAGCGGATTAGGCTTTCTTGGCGTAGGCGCTGCACCAGCCAGATCCTGCGACTTGCTTGCCAGCAAACAAGGGGCAAACACCGGCGGCATCACTGGCTTTGCCTTGGAACAATGCGCAGTTGCTGCACTGTTGGCCGGCGGCGTATTTGGGAAATTTGGTTTTGTCCAGTTTGCTGGCATCGGCTTTGTAACCCAAGCTAGCTGCATTGGGATCGGACTCTGCCACCATAGGCACAGAAGCAAATACCGCACCTGACACTAGCGCACTAGCGCCTACACCCAACTGCAATACGAATTCTCGACGATTTGACATGTAAAGTTCCAAAAAAAATAGAAATAACCAACGCACTGTGCGCGGCCCCTTATTGTCTTGCCAAATTACAAAGCGCAACTTGACGCGAAAGCATACCCTGCAAGACTACTCAGCTAAACGCGGCAGACCCGCAACCAGTGCACATCAGGCCACGGCGCGGCGCGCCAATATTTCAAAGGCAGGTAAGGTCTTGCCCTCCAGCACCTCCAAAAATGCGCCACCACCCGTGGAAATATAGCCCACCTGCGACTCGATGCCGTATTTGGCGATCGCGGCCAGTGTGTCGCCTCCGCCAGCAATGCTAAAGGCGCTGGACGCGGCAATTGCCTGCGCAATGGTTTTGGTGCCTTGCTCAAAAGCGGCAAACTCAAACACGCCCACCGGGCCGTTCCAAACAATCGTCCCCGCGAGCATCAACTGGTCGGCCAGTAACTGGGCAGTTTGCGGGCCGATGTCCAGGATCAAGTCGTCATCTTCCACTTCGTTGGAGGCTTTGATGCTGGCAGGCGCATCGGCGGCAAAGGTTTTGGCGGTAACGACATCAGTGGGTATCGGCACCGCCGCGCCGCGCGCGCGCATGGCTTCGATCACTGCTCGCGCCTGGTCCAATAAATCGGGCTCGGCCAGGCTTTTGCCGATTTTCAGGCCCGCCGCCAACATAAACGTATTGGCAATACCGCCGCCAACAATAAGCTGGTCCACATTGGCTGCCAGGCTTTTTAGAATAGTGAGTTTGGTGGAGACTTTGGAGCCGGCCACGATAGCCACCAGCGGCCTGCGCGGGGCCAGGAAGGCCTTGGAAATGGCATCCATTTCAGCAGCCAGCAACGGCCCGGCACAGGCCAGCGCGGCGAACTGGGCGATGCCGTAGGTACTGGCTTCGGCGCGGTGGGCGGTGCCAAAGGCGTCGTGCACAAAAATGTCGCAAAGCTGCGCCAACTTGCGCGCCAAGGCTTCGTCGTTATTTTTTTCACCCACGTTCACGCGGCAGTTTTCCAGCAGCACGACTTCACCGCGACGTACGGCCACGCCGTTCACCCAGTCGCGCAGCAAGGGCACAGGGCGGCCCAGCAGCTCGGACAGGCGCTGCGCCACCGGTGCGAGCGAGTCTTGGGGACGCCACTGGCCTTCGGTTGGTCGGCCCAGGTGCGAGGTCAGCATGACCGCAGCCCCGGCGTCCAAAGCCATGCTGATACAGGGAATGCTGGCGCGTATGCGGGTGTCTTCGGTGATGGCGCCGCTGGCATCTTGCGGGACGTTCAGGTCCGCGCGGATGAATACGCGCATCCCGGCAACCTTGCCCTGGATGCATAAATCTTGAAAACGGATAAGGTTCATGGCCTGCTCAATATGGGGTTAAAAAATAGGGTGTGCCGTGGATTTTAGGTAGCGCGCTTAAGCTGCGCAATGCCCCATTACAGCCTACACCTTGCAAGCCACCCTACCAATGCAAACCGAGATGTAGGGGAATGTAAACCGACATGCCCGCCACAATCGTGCCCAGCACCGCTTGCCCGCTGCCGCGCCGCCAGAAAAAGTAGGCCGCACCGGCTAGGGCGCCGTAAATGCGGGCATCGGCCAGGGAGTGGATAAAAATGCCTTTAGTCATCACAATTTCCGGCAAGACCACAGCGGCCAGTGCCGCAATCGGCGCATATTGCATGCCGCGCTGCGCCCAGGCTGGCAGGGTCCAGGGCACATCGGAAATAAAGAAAAAAGAACGCGTTATCACCGTGATGCAGGCCATCAATACAATCGACAAAAACGTCCAGGGATCTCCATCGTTCAAACCCAAAGCGCTCAGGTAAGCCATCAGCGATTCCATCGCTATTCCTCCACGGTGGCCGGCGCCATAGTGGACTCCAGCAGCAGGCAGAGCAGGACCGACAGCACAATCGCCAACAGAATGTTGAGCTTGAGCGGCAGTGCGTAGGCCATGATGGCCACTACCGCACCGATGCCTGCGGAAAAAACGCGCATACGGCTGGTGGCCAGCGAGCACAAAATACCGGTCAGGGCCAGCACGCCGGCAAAGCCCAGGCCCCAGGCTGCAGGAATGTAGTTAGCCAGTACCACGCCCAGGACGCTGCATCCGGTCCAACTGAGCCAATTGACCGTGGCATTGCCTGCCAGATAGGCCATTTGGTCGGCGCGCTCGGCCTCGGTCGTAGCCGGCACCGGGTAGCGCTTGGTAAACAAGAAATAGGTGAGGTCGGCAACAAAATATCCCACCACCAAACGCTGCGTACGCGGCAAATGCATTAGATAACTGCGCAGGTGTGCACTAAAAACCACAAAACGCAGGTTCACGCAAAAAGCGGTCGCCAAAATCACCCACAAAGGTGCCCCCGCCCCGATCAGAGGAATGGCCGCCAATTGGGAACTACCAGCGAAAACCAAAAGTGCCATGGCCAGCACATCAGGCGTACGCATGCCAGAAGTGGCCATGGCGACCCCGGTCATCAAGCCCCAGGCGGCGATACCCGGCGCGACCGTCAGCATTTCCATAAAACCTTGGCGGTAAGCCGGGTTTTGCCGTTGACTTCGGGAGAAAAACATCAAGGCGCCTGCAGCGCTACAGGGCTGTCAAAACACAGGCCGGTTGCTAATGCATGGCCTTGAAGGTAGTCCGCCACCGCCAGGCGCTTGCCGCCGGGGCGCTGCACATGGGTGATGCGCAAGCAAGTGCCCGCACCTGCAGCCACCAGCAGACCCTGCGGGCCGCTGCCCAGCAGCAAGCCGGGGCGCGCCTGACCCGCTGCCAAAGCCATGGTTTCTTCAGGCGCAAGAACCTGGGCACCCCAGACTTTCAAGGCCTCACCAGCCAGACGGGTGCTAGCGCCAGGAAAGGGGTCGAAGGCGCGTACTTTGCGAGCGATCTGCTCGGCTGGTTGCTGCCAATCCATCGTAGCTTCGGCCTTGTCAATTTTGTGCGCATAGCAAACACCTTCTTCAGTTTGCGCACGCCCATGCAAGGCGGCCGGGTTGTCCAGGGCTTGCACCATTAACCGCCCACCCCGCTCGGCCAGTGCATCATGCAACACGGCGGTGCTGGCATCGGGCGCTATCGCAATCCGCTCTTGCAATAGCATGGGCCCGGTATCCAGGCCCGCGTCCATTTGCATGATGGTGATACCGGACTCGACGTCACCGGCTTCAATGGCGCGGTGGATGGGCGCAGCGCCGCGCCAACGCGGCAGCAATGAGGCATGGATATTGAAACACCCCCACTGGCCAGAACCGGCCATAGCGTCCAACACCCATTGGGGTAAGAGCAAACCGTAGGCGACGACCACCATGGCCTCTGCGCGGGCCTGGCTGATCAGGTCTTGGGCGGCCTGCGCCTCCAAAGCAAATTTGCCGTCCAAGCGCAGACTGGCGGGTTGCGCCAGGGCTAAGTGCTGCGCCTGGGCGAACTGCTTAACCGCGGAGGGCTGCAACTTCATGCCTCGCCCGCCCGGGCGGTCTGGCTGGGTCAGCACCAGGGCGATCTCGTGCCCCGCTGCATGTAGATGCGCGAGTGCAACCCGGGCAAATTCCGGGGTGCCTGCAAATACCAGCCTCAACGCACGTCCTCGCGCCGGGCTTTGAGCATTTTGGTCTTGATACGGTTGCGCTTGAGGGGAGAAAGATATTCCACAAACACCTTGCCCAGCAAATGGTCCATTTCGTGCTGCACGCAGACGGCCAGCAAATCGCAAGCCTCAATGACCCGGCTCTTGCCCTGCGCGTCCAAAGCGCGCACATGCACCGCGTCAAAACGCTCCACCCCGTCGTAAATGCCGGGCACCGACAAACAGCCTTCTTCGTTGAGGCGCTTGCCGGGACTGGTCCAAACGAGTTCGGGGTTGATCAGCACCAGGGGTTGGTCGCGCTCCTGCGACACATCGACGACGATCAGACGCTCGTGCACATCCACCTGAGTGGCCGCCAGACCAATGCCACTGGCCTCGTACATGGTTTGCAACATGTCACTGACCAATAGGCGCACCCGCGCATCCACGGCAGTCACCGGCTTGGCCACGGTATGCAAACGCGGGTCGGGATAACAAAGTATGGAAAGTAAAGCCATGAAAAAAGGAATGAGAAGACCCTGTATTTTCTCTTTTTTGGCTACTTGGCTCCTAAATGAATGAAATTTTTGTTTCTTTGCGAGAAATTTTTATAAAAATAGATTAATAATTATCAAATAAATAAAATTAAAAACATTGATAGAGGAGTGTGCGTGAAGCTTGCGATTGGGTACCCACTGCCAAGGGGCTGGCTTGCCATCGCTGCGATGCAGTGCGCACTAAGCTGCGCCCACGGCCAGATCGTGCCTGAATTGGACATCCAAGAAGAACCGCCCACCGAACGCCTGCTTGCGCAGGTTCGCAGCGAGCCCCTGGCGGCAAGGGTATCGTCCGCCTTGCAAACGCAGTCCATCGAAGCTTTTCTAAGTGCGCCGCAGGTTTTTGACCCGGCGCAATTCGATGCATTGCCCCGCATCGTGGGCGCTGCCGAACAAAAAAGCCTTTTGAGTAAAAGAGATGTGGTGTATGGGCGAACGGCAGCGGGCAATGGCTTTGTGCTGTCACCCGAAATGCCGCGTGAATGGAATATTTACCGCCAGCCCAAAGCGCTGAAAGACCCGGCTACAGGCCAAGTGTTGGGCATGGAGGCCGAGTATCTAGGGCGTGCGCGCTTGCTCAGCGATGAGCGCGTAGAGCAGAGCCAAAAGGAAGGTAAAGCCTTGGACACTATCGTGCCAGCCAGTTTTGAAATCGTACACTCGGTCTCTGAAATCCGCGTCGGCGACCGCCTATTTATAAGCAATGAAAGCGCTTGGCGTACGCTGATGCCCCAAGCACCAGAACGCGAGGTAGCGGCGACCATTATTTCCATCTACGGCAGCGGTGTCGCCAACGCCTCCAAACACCAAATCGTCGTACTCAATCAAGGCAGCCAGCAAGGGCTATCGCCCGGACACCTGATGTCCATCCGCAAGACGCCAAGCCTGAGGACCGATGTAACGGATCCCAGCCGCCCGGCCTTGCGCCCCTGGGTCGGGGTGTCGGGTCAGGCCTTGGTATTTTTGACCTTTGACAAACTCGCCTACGCGCTGATCAGCGATAGCAACGGTCCGGTGCAGGTGGGCGACCGGCTGACGAGCCCCTGAGCCACAACGATGCAGCCCGCAAACCCCCACGCCTTGGACAGCACCGAACTGGGCGCATGGCTGCGCCTGCAATTGACGCCGGGTATCGGCAGCGTGCACGGCTGCCGTTTGCTCAAGGCCTTCGGCTTGCCCGCTGCGGTTTTCAGCCAAAGCCTGAGCGCCTTGCGCGCCGTCGTGCCCGAGCGCCAGGCGCAGGCCCTCATGCAAACCCCGGCCGACTTGGCGCCCGGCCTGCGCGCACTCCTGCAATGGCTAGACCAGGGCGGTGGGCAGCACCGGCTGGTGACACTGGGTGACCCAACTTACCCAGCCAGCCTGCTGGACATCTATGACCCGCCGCTGATGCTGTATGTAAAGGGCAGTGATGCCGCTTGGCAGCGCTTGCCGCAGGCGCCATGCATGGCCATCGTGGGCAGCCGCAACCCTACGCCCCAAGGCGCCGATAACGCCAGGGCTTTTGCGCGCAGCCTGGCCCAAGCGGGCCTGTGCATCGTGTCGGGTATGGCGCTGGGCGTGGATGCTGCAGCGCATCGTGGCGCCTTGGACATCCTGGAGAGCAGCTTGCCAACCATCGCGGTCGTGGGTACCGGCCTGGACCGCGTGTATCCGGCACAGCACGCCGCCCTCGCGAGTGCGATTGCCGAGCGGGGCTTGGTGCTTAGCGAATACCCTTTAGGCACCGCACCGCTTCCCGCGCATTTTCCACGCCGCAACCGCTTGTTATCGGGCTTAGCGCAGGCCACCCTGGTAGTGGAAGCGGCTTTGCAATCGGGCTCGCTTATCACCGCCCAGCAAGCCTTGGAGCAGGGCAAAGACGTATTTGCCATTCCCGGCTCCATCCACAGCACGCAGGCGCGCGGCTGCAATGCGCTCATTAAACAAGGCGCGCAACTAGTCGATTGCGTGCAGGATATTTTGGATGCGCCAGGCTTCCAAAGCATGCAAGTGCGGCAAGCAAGCGCCCCCTATCTCGACGATCCAAGCGCGGATGCCTCGGACGCAAACACGGCGCTGCTGGACGCGCTAGGCTTTGATCCGTGCAGCCTGGAAGTCTTGCAAAGCCGTACCGGGTGGGATACCGCACGCCTGCAAGCGCAATTGATGGAATTGGAATTACTGGGCAAAGTCGGGCGATTGCCCGGGGGCCTGTTGCAGCGATTAGGGGACAATTCCCCTTAATTAATTTAAATATTGATTTTCATATTTTTTATAAATATAATGGTGCAGAAATCCTATTCCCCATATATTAAAAATTCACGCCATGAACGAAACGCCTGACGTCCTGACCAGCCAGCAAGCAGCGCGCCTGCTGGGCTTATCCACAACCACCGTGCAGAAAATGGTGGCCAATGGCGAGCTGGAGGCCTGGGTCACCTCCGGTGGACACCGCAGAATTTTCCGCAGCGCCGTAGAAAAAATGATGCCTAACCGCGTGGGACTGACCGATACCTCGACACGCCGGGCGCTGCGGGTCTTATTGGCCGAGGACGACCCCATACAGGTAGCGTATTTCGAATCTTTGGTCAGACGCAGCGCGCATCCCGTGGCCTTGAGCGTCGCCGCAGACGGGTCTCAGGCCTTGATACAAATTGAGCGCCAAAGGCCGGATCTGGTGATTACCGACTTGATGATGAAGCCCTTTGACGGCTACCACTTGGTACGCGCCCTGGCCAGCGAATCGGCCTACCAGTCGCTGGCGGTACTGGTGGTAACTGCCAAGACGCCCGAAGAAGCGCATTTGGACGGCCAGTTGCCCGAGTGGGTGACGCTGTACCAAAAGCCGGTACCGCCCGAGCGCCTATTGGGCTATTTGGACGCGCTGAGCGGTCGGGTGGCGCGCAACAAGCACAGCTAAGTGCCAGCGATGCAGGCTTAGACGGTGGCGCCAGCGTTCGGGTCGTTGGGGTCCGTATCTTTTTTGACCTGACCCTTAATCAGATCCTCGCGCGTGATACCCAGCCACATGGCAATGGCTGCAGCCACAAACACCGAAGAGTAAATACCAAACAAAATACCGATGGTCAGCGCAAGCGCAAAATAATGCAAAGTGGCGCCGCCAAATAACAGCATAGACAAAACCATCAGTTGCGTGCAGCCGTGGGTAATGATGGTGCGGCTAATCGTCGAGGTTATTGCGTTATCAATAATCTCCACCGTAGTCATCTTGCGATAGCGCCTAAAGTTTTCGCGGATCCGGTCAAAAATCACCACCGATTCATTGACCGAATAACCCAGTACGGCCAACACCGCTGCCAGCACCGGCAATGAAAACTCCCACTGGAAAAACGCGAAAAATCCCAAAATAATCACCACGTCATGCAAGTTGGCAACAATGGCCGCGACGGCAAACTTCCACTCAAATCGTACCGCCAAGTACAGCATGATGCCAACAACCACAAAGGCCAGCGCCTTGAGGCCATCGGTGGCCAATTCATCACCCACCTGCGGGCCGACAAACTCGGTGCGGCGCAAAGTGGCCGTGGGATCAGCCGCCTTCAGCGCGGCCAATACTTTTTCGCTTTGCTGACCGGGTGTGGCGCCTTTTTGCGCTGGCATACGGATCAGCACCTCTTGCGCAGTACCGAAGTTTTGGACCTGCACGTCTTTGATGCCCAGGCCATCTACGGTGCTGCGAATGGCAGCCAGGTCGGCGCTTTGCGAATAGCCCACCTCCATCAGCGTGCCACCGGTAAATTCGACGGACAAATGCAGCCCGCGTGAGAACAGAAAAAACACGGCCACGAGGAAGGTAATCAGCGAGATTCCATTGAGCACCAAAGCATGGCGCATGAAGGGGATATCGCGGCGTATTTTGAAAAATTCCATATTTATTTCTCCCCATCCAGGCTCAGCGCAGTGCCGCTGCTGCCATCAGGACGCCAGACCGTCCCGATGGAAACGGTTTTAAGTTTCTTCTGCCGCCCGTACCAAAGATTGACGAGGCCGCGCGAGAAAAACACGCCGGAGAACATACTGGTCAAAATACCCAGGCAGTGCACCACCGCGAAACCGCGCACCGGGCCCGAGCCGAAAACCAACAGGGCCAAACCGGCAATCAAGGTGGTGACGTTGGAGTCCAGAATCGTGGCCCAGGCGCGCTCATAACCGGCGTGGATGGCCGCTTGCGGTGCGGCGCCATTGCGCAACTCCTCGCGCACTCGCTCATTGATCAGCACGTTGGCGTCAATCGCCATGCCCAGCACCAGCGCCATCGCCGCCATGCCCGGCAGCGTGAGCGTGGCTTGCAACATAGACAGCACCGCCACCAGCAGCAACAAATTGACTGCTAGGGCGACACTGGAAATCACGCCGAACAACAAGTAGTAGGTACACATGAACACCGCGACTGCGGCAAAACCCCAAGTGACGCTGTTAAAGCCCTTAGCGATGTTTTCCGCGCCCAGCGAGGGGCCGATGGTGCGCTCTTCGATGATTTCCATGGGCGCAGCCAGCGAGCCGGCGCGCAAGAGCAGCGCAAGACTGGTGGTCTCTTCGGTCGTGAAGCGCCCGGTAATTTGGAAGCTTTTGCCAAACTCGCCCTGAATCGTCGCCACCGAGATAGCTTCGCCCTTGTTACGATCAAAAAGCACCATCGCCATTTTTTTGTTGATGTTTTCCCGCGTCAGGTCGCGCATTACTCGACCACCAATGCTGTCGAGCTCAATGCTTACGGCAGGCTGCTGGTTCTGGTCAAAGGTGGCGCTGGCCTTGTTCAGACGGTCGCCCGTAACGACCACCTGCTTCTTAACAATCACCGGCTGGCCATTACGCTCCAGAAAACGCTCGGCGCCTAGTGGCACCGGGCTAGTGCCAGTCACGGCAGCATTCGCTTCTGCGCTTTCGTCCACCATTCGCACCTCTAAAGTGGCGGTACGGCCCACAATATCTTTGGCCTTGGCCGTGTCCTGCACGCCAGGCAGTTGCACTACGATGCGGTCTAAGCCCTGCTGCTGAATCACCGGCTCGGCGACACCCAGCTCGTTGATGCGGTTATGCAGCGTAGTGATGTTTTGCTTGAGCGCCTGCTCCTGCACTTCGCGCGCGGCCACCGCCTGGATGCTGGCGACCAGCTTGGTCTCGCCAGCATCGGTGCTTTCAGCCACCACCAGGTCCGGGAATTGGTCCTGAATCAGGCGCTTGGCGGACTCCACCATGGCCGCATCCCGAAAGCGTATTTCTACTCTTTGCCCGTTGCGGCTGATGCCCCCATGGCGAATGCTTTTTTCGCGCATAGTGCTGCGCAAATCGCCGGCCAGGGATTCGGCTTTTTTACTCAAAGCCGCCTGCATATCTACTTGCAGCATAAAGTGCACGCCGCCGCGCAAATCCAGGCCCAGGTACATGGGCGAGGCATGCAGGCTGCTGAGCCAGGCGGGCGAGCGCGATACGAGATTGAGCGCCACCACATACGAGGGATTGGTCGCGTCTGGGTTGAGCGCCTGGGACATCGCATCTTTGGCCTTGAGCTGCACATCGGTACTGGCAAAACGCGCCTTGATAGAGTTGCCGTCCAGCGTTACCACTTCGGGGTTGATGCCCGCCGTTTTGAGTGCCTCTTGCACCCGCGTTACCGTGCCCAAGTCCAGCTTGAGCGAAGACTTGGCCACTGAGACCTGCACCGCCGGCGATTCGCCGAACAAATTGGGCAGTGCGTACAAGCTACCGATCAGCACCGAGACCAGCAGGATCGCGTACTTCCACAGGGAATAACGGTTCATAAGAACAAAGGCCGTCTAAGCTGCGCTGGAAAAGGAATTACTTGATGGTGCCTTTAGGCAGCACCTGGATAACGGCGCTGCGCTGCACCTGGATTTCCACGCCTGAGTAGACTTCCAGGGCGATAAAGGTATCGCCCATTTTGCTGACTTTGCCCAAGAGGCCGCCACCGGTAATCACTTCGTCGCCTTTGGCCAGGGCCGAGATCATGGCGGTGTGTTCTTTTTGCTTTTTCATTTGCGGGCGGATCATCACGAAATACAGCACCACAAACATCAATGCCAAAGGCAGCATGCTCATGAGGGTCGATTGCATATCGCCACCCGCAGCAGGAGCGGATTGGGCAAAGGCCGAAGAAATAAACATTGGAAAACTCCCAGGGAAATGACTTGAAACCGGGTGCTGGATAAGGCGGCAACCCGGGCTGACCGGCGCCCCAGCAGGGGCAAAGGTCAACTGCGTATTGTACGGGGCCGCCTTTTAGCCACCAGGCGCAAAAGGGCTGAGCGCGCCCAACTCCGACTCAAGCGTCCAAAGCCGGCGCGGGCGCCGCTAGCGGCGCGCGCGCATGCAGCCACCACAGCATGAGGCCGGTGGCGCCCAGTGGCAGCAGGGAAAACGCATTAAGCCAGAACCAGCCGCTGGTGGTCACCAAGGCCCCAGAGGCAAAGGAGGTGAGCGCCATCACGGCGAAGACCGCAAAGTTGATAACCGCCTGCGCCCGGTCTTTTTCATGCGGCGCGTAGGCCTGCAAAGACAGGCTGGTGCCGCCGGTGAACAAAAAATTCCAGCCCACGCCCAATAAAAACAAGGCCACGCCGAATTGCAGCACGTCCACCCCGCTGAGCGCCACCGCGACACAGGCGGCATTGAGCAGCACGCCCACCCCCATGACCGGTAGCGCGCCCCAGCGCTTGATGAAATCGCCGGTAAAAAAGCCCGGCGCAAACATGCCAATCACATGCCATTGCAAAACTATGGCGGTTGCGCCAAAGTCCAGGCCACATTGCTGCATGGCCAGCGGCGTGGCCGCCATCAAGAGATTCATCACCCCATAGCCCAGCGCAGCGGCCATGCAGGCGACAAAAAACACCGGCTCACGCAATAGCTGCCAGATGCTACGGCCTGCGTCCTGGCCCGCAGCACCGGTTAGCCGCACCGGCTCGGGTGCAAACTCGATGCGGCCCATGACCAGCAAAGACAGCAGCGCCACCGCCGCCAGCGCCAAATAGGCGCCGACAAAAGGCACCATCCAAATTTGCTGCGAGTGCACCGCCAGATACGGCCCCACCACCGCGCCGAACAGGCCGGCGGCCAGCACCCAGGACACCGCACGCTCGCGCGCCTCGGGCAGCGCCAGCTCGGCGGCGGCAAAACGGTAAAGCTGGCCATTGGCACTGTAGTAACCGGCGATAAAAGTGGCGCCCACCAGGCCCCAAAAGCTCTGGCTGTCTATAGCCCAGGCGGCCAGCAGCGTGGACAGCAAGGCGACCAGCAAGCCGGTCTGAAAACCGATCCGCCTACCCCAGCGCGCCTGTACCCACGCCACCACCGGCGTGGCAAGGGCCGAGCCCAGCACATAGCCCATCACCGGCAGCGTGGCCATCCAGGCCATGGGCGCAAGGCGCAAGCCCACCAGGCCGTTGATCGCCACAAACGCGATGTTATTGGTGAGCAAAAACCCTTGGCACAGGGCCAGCAGCCACAAATTTCTATTCATGCGGGCAGTGTACGCGGCCTATCCGCAGCCGCGCAGGAGCCCAATGACGGCCTAGGGCTTGCGCCAGCCCAGGCCCTTGGCGTGCAAGCTTTGGATGTACAAACGGTCCGCAGTTTCGGTCACGCCGGTGGCTTCAGGGTAGGCGCCCGTCGGATCTTGCATATCGACCACCACGGTGCCGTCTTCGGTAAAGGCCATGACATGGCCATAGGCCTTGGGGATAGGCCACAAAGCCCGCGGCAGGCGCAAAGTAAGCGAGCGCAGCCAGGGCTTATCGGCAAAGCCGTCAACTATCGGGTTGCGCGGTTTGGCAAAGCCCAGCCAAATTTTCCCGTCTCGCCCGCGCATCAAATTGTCCGGGTAGCCCGGCAGATTGTCGAACAGCACTTGCGCACCCGCCGGTGGCGGGCCGTCGCCAAGTTGCAGTTTTTGCGCACCCACAGTCAGTTTCCAAACGCGGTATTTGCCGGTCTCATTGACAAACAAGCTGGCCTCATCCTGGCTGAGCGCCACGCCATTGGCAAAACTCAGACCCTGCGCCAGGATGCGCGTGGCGCGGGTGGCCGGGTCGTATTCCAAAATACGCCCGGTGGCCGATTGCTCCAGGATGTCCAAAATACTGGCTTCAAAGGTGCCACCCCACTGCGCCGGCGCAAAGCGGGTGGAGGCGTCGCTGAAATACATCTTGCCGCTTTTGGCGACCACCACCGCATCGGCGTAGCGGATGGGGTCGCCGTCCACCTTGTCGGTCAGCACCGTAATCTTGCCATCCTGGCTAATCGATAAAAGTCCTTTGACAGCGTCGGCAGCCACCAGTTGGCCCTGGGCATCAAAGTCAAAGCCCAAGACGCGCCCACCGGTGCTGGCAAAGGTTTCCTGGGCGCTGCCGTCCTGCGCCATGCGCAAAATCTTGCCGCTGGCAACCGTGGTGTAGAGCTTGCCCTCCGGACCGATAAGGATGTGTTCAGGCCCCTCTTCGCCCTGCAAATCCAGCAGCGTGAGCTGGGACAACTTGTCGTTGACCGCATGCGGCCCCTGGTAACCCGGCGCTTTGGGTACAGCCCAGGCCACCGGCTGTACAGGCACCGGCCCCAAAAAGAGATAGGCCAGGCCCAGTACCAGCACAAGGGCAAGCAGTTTCAATAATGTTTTCATGTGATTTCCTCCTTAAAGTTCGCTGCCGGTCGGCTGAAAGACGCCCATACCCACCTGCAGCGCGACAGCCACCGCAAACTTGTGCTGTGCAATGTCAAAGCCAAAGTATTTCGCGACAAGCACCACCATGGCTATCGCTAAGGTGACTTAGCCTAGCCGCCGTAACGCCGTGCCCATTCTTTTTCCAAAGGCTCGACCCAGCTGGCGTGCGGCTCGGGAATCGCCGGGGAAAAAGTCTGCAATTGGCCGGGCAGCGTCGCCGATTGGAACCAGGCCCGCTGCGCCGCAGGCAGCTTATCGACCGCCAGCACCGTCGGGTCGCCCCAGAGGGCAATGTCGGCTTTGCGCGCCTGGGCTTGGGCGCTGAGCAAAAAGTTTGCCGTCACCTGGGCTGCGGCAAAGGCCTGGGTGTTAAACGGTATCGCTAGAAAGTGCGTGTTACCCAAAGTGCCGCCGTCAAACTGGTAGCTGATGGTGCTTGACGATAAGCGGCCTGCAGCGATTTCAGTGGCCGCTTCATTGGGGTTGAAAGTCAGCGCCCAGCGCAGTTCGCCGTCGGCCAACATTTGGCGCTGGGCGCCCGCACTCAGAGGGAACTGGCGACCTTTGCGCCACAAGTGAGGGTGCACTGTATCTAGGGTGCGCCACAAGGCCACCGTGCGCGCCTCGAAGGCGGCGCTAGTGAAGGGCTGGTACAAAGCCTGGCGCTGCGCGCCGGGGTTGAGGTCCAGCAATATTTGCTTGAGCCAGCTAGTGCCATGAAAGTCCGGCGGCCTGGGGTATGTCACACGGCCCGGATGCGCTTGCGCAAAGGCCAGCCAGGCCGCCAGATTGCGCGGCGCTTGGGGCACACGAGCACTATCGACCATAAACGTCAATTGCGCCATGCCCCAAGGCGCTTCCATGCCATCGACCGGCTCTGAAAAATCAATGCGCGTGGTGGGCTTGCCTTGGGTGTCCACCCAGGCATAGGAAGGCAGTTGCTCGGCAAACGGACCTTTGAGCAAGCCCTCGCGCTTCATGGCCAAGAAGTTTTCGCCGTTGATCCACACCAGATCCACCGTGCCATCGCTTTTGGCCGCCGCTTTTTCATTGCGCACACGCTGCACCATCTCGGCGGCGTCGCTGATCTTGACATGCACCAGGCGAAGGTCGTAGCGCTGGCCCAGTTGCTCGGCTGCCCATTGAATGTAGGCATTGATGGCGGGCGAACCGGCCCAGGCATTGAAATACACGGTTTGGCCTTTGGCCTGTGCTTGGATGGCACGCCAGGCGGCGCTATCGGCTGCCAAGGCTCGCCCCGCAGCGCCGGCGCCCGCGGGTAGTGATAGTGCGGCAGCGGCCAGCGCAGGGCTTGCAATATGGGCTAGGGCCTGGCGCCGCGAGATGGTGATGGAGTTGGGTGTGAACGTGTATGGCATAGGAGGTGAAGCCTAAGCGCCTGGGCCGGCCAGCCTGGTGAAAAGCAGCTATTTCGGCCTACGGCGCAGGGGCTTATTGCAAAAGGGCTTGTGCGAATTCGTGGGCGTTAAAGGTTTCCAACTCTTCGAGCTTTTCGCCCACGCCGATAAAGTACACAGGAATCGGGCGTTCGCGTGCAATAGCGGCGAGCACACCGCCCTTGGCCGTGCCGTCCAGCTTGGTGATGATCAAGCCGGTCAGGCCTAAGGCATCGTCAAACGCACGCACCTGGGCCAAGGCGTTTTGGCCGGTATTGCCGTCTATGACCAGCAGCACTTCACGCGGGCAATTCTCCAGGCCCGAAGCCACGCCGGCTTTGGCGACCACGCGCTGCATTTTTTTTAGCTCTTCCATTAAGTGCAATTGCGTGGGCAAGCGGCCTGCGGTATCAATTAAGACCACGTCTTTTTTGCGCGCCTTACCGGCGCACACCGCGTCATAGCTAACCGCTGCCGGGTCGCCGCCCTCCTGGCTGACGATCTCCACGGTATTACGCTCGGCCCACACCGTGAGTTGCTCGCGCGCTGCAGCGCGAAAGGTATCGGCTGCAGCCAGCAGCACGGTGGCGCCTTGGTCCGCCAGGCGGTGGGTGAGTTTGCCGATGGTGGTGGTCTTGCCCGCGCCATTGACACCGGCCACCATCATCACCGTGGGCTGCTCGGGGCCGATGACTAGGCTGCGCTCCAAAGGTTGGAGCAAGCGGGCCAGGGCATCGACCAGCAAGGCCTTGAGTTGTTCCGGTGTTTCAGCTTTGTGGTCTTTGGCTAGGCGGCGCAATTCGCTTATCAAATGCGTTGTGGCAGATACCCCCGCGTCGGCCATGAGCAAGGCGCTCTCCAGGTCCTCAAACAAAGCTTCATCGATGCGCGATCCGCCAAATACCGAGGCGATGCCCGCAGCGGTTTTGCCCAGACCGGCTTTGAGTTTGCCCAGCCAGCTTTGGCGCTGCGGGCTACTAGTGGCCAAGTCCGTTGTCGCAGCCGCAACGGGTGGGGGCTGCGCGGCGGCGGCTGCATCGCCGGGGGCGGCGGATAGCGGAGAAGGTTTTTTTTTGAAAAAGCTGAACATGGCTGCGTTCTTAGAATGTGCATTCTATGAAACGCCTGCGTACGCTATCCCACTGTCCCGCTGCGCTGGCAAGCGCAGCGCCAAGCCTGGTCCGAAAAGCCTGCAGCATCTGCGGCCACTGTCACCCGCTACCATGAGCAAAGCCTTTACCAAAGAGAGCCAGGACGCCGATGACGAGGACGAAGTCCCGCTGGCGGCGCTGCCCGGTGGTGGCAAAAACTACATCACACCGAACGGCTATAAGACCTTGCGCGATGAGTTGCTGCACTTGATTGACCAGGAGCGGCCCAAAGTGGTGGAGGTGGTGCACTGGGCAGCCAGCAATGGTGATCGCTCGGAAAACGGTGACTACCTCTATGGCAAAAAGCGCTTGCGCGAGATCGACCGGCGTATCCGATTTTTAACCCGCCGCCTGGAGATCGCGGTGATTACCGAGCCCAGCCTGCACCATGGCAATGTACAGATTTTTTTCGGTGCCACGGTGACCTATGTGGACGATCTGGACAACAAACGTACCATCACCATTACCGGCATCGACGAGGCCGACAGCGCAGCCGGTGAAGTGAGCTGGATTTCCCCGATTGCACGCACCCTGCTAAAAGCCCGTGTAGGTGATGTATTGCGCCTGCCCATGCCCGGACGCGTGGCAGAAATTGAAGTGCTAGAGGTACGCTACCCGGCGCCGGGCGCAGCTTCAGCGGCTTGACGCACGGCGCAAAACTTTGCACTGCGCTTAAATAAACTTTGGATCAACGGACGAAGAAAGTCTCAGGCCGTTTTCTTGCCGCGCTTGACGTGCATCACCACCGCAGAACGTTGTAGCTTGGTCAATATGCTGTCCAGGTGGGCGCGGTCCCGTACCGCAATCACAAAATGCATGTCTTTGGCATCGTCGCTATTGGCTTCGCCCATTTCGATGTGCACGATATCGGCCTCGGCGCCAGCCAGCACCGAGGCGACCTTGGCCATGACGCCGCGCCCGTCAATGACGGTGAGCGCCAGGTCGGTTTCAAAGGGGCGCTCGATCTCATCGCTCCATTCCACGCCCATAAAGCGCTCGCCGTCTTTGTGCTTCAATTTCTTGGCGACCGGGCAATCCGCCGCGTGCACCGCCAGACCCTCGCCACGACCGAGGTAACCGACGATGCTGTCGCCGGGAATCGGTCGGCAGCACAAAGCGTATTTCACCGAGGCGTTTTCGCTGCCATCGAGAGTGAGCGTGCCCATACCGTGCGCGTTGTCGGCAGCAAAACGCTCGCGCGTGAGCAGCAAGGCGTCGGGCTTGTGCCCAGCATCTGCCAGCAAATTCACCATGCGCTTGGCCACGATATTGGCGATGCGCTTACCCAGGCCAATGTCGGTGAGCAGCTCTTTGCGGTTTTTGCTGCCGGTAAAGCGCAAGACTTTGTCCCAGAGCGACTTGTAAGCATCGCCTTCGGGCACGCTCTCGATGCCTTCGGCACGCAGGGCTTGCGACAGCAATTTGGCGCCTAAGTCGGCCGACTCAGTCAACTGCATGGTCTTGAGGTGGTGGCGGATTTTGGAGCGCGCCCGGCCAGTGCGCACAAAGCTCAGCCAGGCCGGGTTGGGCGTGGAGGTGGGCGCAGTAATCACTTCCACCACATCGCCGTTTTTCAGCTCGGTACGCAAAGGCACTTGCTCACCGTTGATACGCCCCGCCATGGTGCGGTCGCCGACATTGCTATGGATCGCATAGGCAAAGTCCACCACCGTGGCACCGCGCGGCATGGCCATGATCTGGCTTTTGGGCGTGAACACATAGACCGCGTCTGGGAATAAATCGACTTTCACATGTTCCCAGAACTCGGTGGCGTCGTGGGTTTCGTCCTGGATATCCAGCAGCGACTGCAGCCACTGCGCGCCCAGACGCTCTTGCGCACTGTCCTGCGGTTTGTTAACTTTGTACAGCCAGTGTGCGGCTACGCCGGATTCGGCCACCAAGTGCATAGGCTCGGTGCGCATCTGAAATTCCACATTGATGCCGGCCGGGCCGACCAATGTGGTGTGCAGCGATTGGTAGCCATTGACTTTGGCAATCGCGATATGGTCTTTGAATTTGCCGGGCACCGGTTTGTAGAGCTGGTGCAACAGGCCCAAGGCGGTGTAGCAGTCGGTAATTTCTGGCACCAGCACGCGAAAACCATACACATCAGTGACCTGGGCAAAGCTCAGGTGCTTGTCATGCATCTTGCGATAAATCGCAAACAGCGCTTTTTCCCGGCCCGAGATGCGCACCAACATGCCGTGGGCCGCAAAAGTAGCTTCCACTTCGCGCTGGACTTTTTGCAGCAAATCGCGCCTGCGGCTGCGCGCTTTGGCAACCGCTTTGGACAGTACCGCATGGCGCCAGGGCAGCAAATAGCGAAAGGAGAGTTCCTGCAACTCGCGGTAAATTTCATTTAGGCCCAAGCGGTGCGCAATCGGGCTGTAAATGTCCAGGGTCTCTTGCGCGATACGGCCCCATTTGGCCCGTGGCATATCGCCCATCGTGCGCATATTGTGGGTCCGGTCGGCCAGCTTGATGAGGATGACGCGCACATCGCGCGCCATAGCCAGCAGCATTTTGCGAAAGGACTCGGCCTGGTTTTCTTCGCGCGTGGTGAAACTGAGTTTGTCGAGCTTGGTCAGGCCATCGACCAATTCAGCCACCGGCGAGCCAAAACGCTCTATCAACTCCACCTTGGTCACGCCGCAGTCTTCCATGGCGTCGTGTAAGAGCGCGGCCATCAAGGCCGGTGCATCGAGCTTCCAGTTAGCGCACTGGGCGGCCACCGCTATCGGGTGCGTAATGTAAGGGGCGCCGCTGCCGCGCAACTGGCCCAAATGGGCCTCGTCGGCAAAGCGGTAGGCCTGGCGCACTTGCTCCACATCCGAGGCCGACAAATAGTCCAGCTTGGCACTCAAACCTGCAAAACCCGTCAGCACCGTATGCGGGTCTGCGGCGACGGCTTTGAAAGGTGGTGGTGACTTGCCCATGGGCTAAATGTAGCGCGCCTGCCAAGTTGTGGGCGGCCTGGGGCTTTAGGAATGGAAAAAACCGCGCGGCCTGGGGCCGCGCGGCTTCGAATAGCAAACGGTGGTGGTAACCGAAACCCGCTACGAGGCAGCTTATTTCACGGTGGCGGCGCTGATGTAGCCGGAGACAACCTTCCATTTGCCGTCCTGAATCTGGGATAAACGCGATGCGTCGCTACCCAGGCGCTTGGTAGCGCTAAAGGTGGCTTTGGCGCCGCCGAACATATCGGGCTCCAGCACCGTGCTGTCCATGGCTTTGATAAAGCTATCGGTAGTCAGGTTTTTACCCGCCTTGGCAGCGGCTGAGGCAAAGCTGTTGATGATGACGTAGCCATAGACGGAGAACACCGTGGGGTCCTCGTTGAACATGGTTTTGTATTTGTTGGCCCAAAAGCGGATGGGCTGCGAGGCTTCATCGAGGTAGGGGTTTTGCACTGTCATCGTGGCGTACAAACCGTCCATGGCTTTACCGCCAATCTTGTGAATCAGGTCGGTATACGACGCGCTCGTGCCCACAAATACGGGACTAAAGCCGAGTTTGCGTGCGGTTCCGATGGCGCCAATGGTTTCACGGATGATGGTACCCAGCACCACCATGTCGCAGCCGCTGGCTTGCAGCTTGGAAATTTGCGACGAAAAGTCGGTAGCGCCCCGCTTGTAGCTGGTCTTTTCGGCGAATTCCATATTCATGGATTTAAGGCCCGCCTCACCGCCACGCAAGACTTCCAAACCAAAATCATCGTCTTGGTACATGGTGCAGACTTTTTTCGCGCCTTTTTCCTTGATCAAAGACGGCAGGGTGACGCGCATCTGGTCATAGTAGGTGGCGGCGAAAGAGTATTTCAGACGGTCCAGCGGCTCGTACATTTCGCGCGCCGCAGTGATCGGGAAAAAGTTCACCACATTTTTTTCGAACTGCACCGGCATGGCTGCCAGATTTTGTGCAGTACCGAGGTGGCCCGCCATGATGAAAATTTTGTCCTGGTTCACCAGCTTCTGCGCTGCCAGCACCGACTTTTTGGGGTCGTAACCATTGTCTTCTACCAGCAGTTTGAGCTTGCGACCATTGATGCCGCCTTGCTCATTGATCTCGGCTACTGCCAACTGCATGCCAGAGCGCGCCTGCTTGCCAAAGCCAGCTAAGGGGCCGGACAAGTCCTGGATGGTACCGATCACGATTTCGTCTTTGCTGACGCCTTGTTGTTGCGCGTGGGCGCCCAATGCCAGCAATGCGCTGAGGCACAAGCCGGTTTTCAATATGTACTTAAATGCAGTCATAAAGCTCTCCTAGGGTTGGGGGATGAATATAAGCGTCGTACCGTGTGTACCAAAAAAAAGTGTTATTTGATTTCCATAAGCGGCCGCCATTTGCCGTCCTGAATCTGCGAAAGCTTCACAGCCTCACTGCCCAGGCGCTTAGTGTTGGTGTAAGTCAAGGCCGGTGTGCCAAAGAAGTCCGCGGGGATAGCCATACTGTTCATGGCTTTGACAAAACTGGCGCTGGTGAGGTTAGGGCCGGCTTTTTGCGCTGCCTGGATAAAGATGTCGACCATGATGTAGCCGTAAGCGGAAAACACCGTAGGGTCTTCGTTGAACTTGGTTTTGTACTTATTGGCCCAAAAACGGATGGGCTGCGAAGCCTCGTCAAGGTAGGGATTTTGCACGACATTGGTGGCATAAATACCGTCCATCGCTTTGCCGCCGAGTTTGTGGATCAGGTCGGTATAGGCTGCGATCGAGGCCAGGAAAATCGGGTTGAAACCGGTTTTACGCGACTCGGCCACGGTGCCGATGGTCTCGCGAATAATCGTGCCCAAGACCACCAGTTCGCAGCCCGCGGATTTCATCTTGGCGACCTGGGTTGAGAAGTCGGTAGCACCGCGCTTGAAAGAGGTTTT
>CAMCJY010000005.1 GCA_945875225.1 Comamonas sp. lk
CTGGCCTGGCTGTTGCCCAGGCATCAATGTTTCGTTTTTTGCATGTGTCCACCGATGAGGTCTATGGCTCGTTGCTAGCCGACGAGGCGGCCTTTAGCGAATCGCGACGCTATGAGCCCAATAGCCCCTATTCCGCCTCCAAAGCCGCCAGCGACCATTTGGTGCGCGCCTACCACCATACGTACGGACTGCCCGTGCTCACGACCAACTGCAGCAACAACTACGGTCCGCTGCACTTCCCCGAAAAATTGATACCGCTGATGATCGTCAACGCCTTGGCCGGCAAGCCCCTGCCCGTGTATGGCGATGGACAGCAGATTCGCGACTGGCTGTATGTGAAGGACCATTGCGCTGCGATCCGCGTGGTCCTAGAACGTGGGCGCATCGGTGAAACCTATAACGTCGGTGGCTGGAACGAAAAGGCGAATCTGGACATCGTGCATGCGGTGTGCGCACTGCTGGACGAAATGCAGCCGCGCAGTGACGCCAAGCCCTACGCCAGCCAAATCAGCTTTGTCACCGACCGCCCAGGACATGACCGCCGCTACGCGATTGATGCCCGAAAAATCAGCGAAGAACTGGGCTGGAAGCCGGCCGAAACCTTTGCGACGGGATTACGCAAAACCGTGCGCTGGTATTTAGACAACCCTGAGTGGGTACGGGAAGTCCAGTCAGGCGCTTACCGCGACTGGGTGGCCCAGCAGTACCAAGGCGTGGGCGCAGCCGCATGAAAATTCTGCTTCTGGGCCGCAACGGGCAACTGGGCTGGGAACTACAGCGCAGCCTGGCACCCTTGGGCGAGGTGATAGCCCTGGCAAGCCAGGCGCAAGACAACCCGAACCAGTGCTGTGGCGACTTAGCCAACCTAGAGGGTTTACGCCAAACCCTGCGTGAGATCGCCCCGGACCTGGTCGTCAACGCGGCCGCGTACACCGCGGTAGATAAAGCGCAAACCGATCCCGAACCCGCCTACGCCGTCAATGCGCTGGGCCCTGCGGTGCTGGCTGAAGAAACGCTGCGCCTTGGCGCATGGCTGGCGCATTACTCGACCGACTATGTGTTTGACGGCAGTGGCCAGCAACCCTGGCGCGAGACGGATGCTTGTGCGCCGCTGAGCGTCTATGGGGCCAGCAAGCGCCAGGGGGAGCTGGAAGTCGCCCGCAACCCCAGGCATCTGATTCTGCGCACCAGCTGGGTCTATGCGGCACGCGGCAGCAATTTCGCCAAAACCATGCTGCGCCTAGGCGCCGAGCGCGATGAACTGAGGGTGATTGACGACCAGATGGGTGCCCCCACCGGCGCGGAATTGCTGGCCGATGTCAGCGCCATAGCCTTCCGCCAGGCCATGGCACAGCCTGCACTCGCAGGGCTGTACCACTGCGCAGCAGCCGGCCAAACCAGCTGGCATGGCTATGCCCAATTTGTTTTACAGGAGGCGCGCGCGCTGGCAATGGCGGTCCGAGTGGCGCAAGAGCGGCTTGTGCCGATAAAAAGCGCAGATTACCCGGTCGCAGCCCCCCGCCCCCTGAACTCCCGCCTTGATTGCGCCAAGATTGCCAATGTATTTTCGATACATTTACCATCCTGGCAATGGGGGGTGCGCCGGATATTGCAGGAAATCGCCCTTACCAAAAACTTATGAAAAATACCCATAATTCAAATAGAAAAGGCATTATTTTGGCGGGGGGCGCGGGCACCCGCCTTTACCCGGCTAGCCAAGTGGTGAGCAAACAGCTGCTCCCGATTTACGACAAACCCATGATTTATTACCCGCTCAGCACCCTGATGCTGGCGGGCATTCGGGATATTTTGGTGATATCCACGCCGCAGGATACGCCGCGTTTTTCCCAATTATTGGGCGATGGAAAACAATGGGGTTTGAATCTGCAATATGCGGTACAAGACAGCCCGGACGGGCTGGCCCAGGCATTCTTGATTGGAGAATCATTTTTGCAGGACAGCCCCAGCGCGCTGGTGCTGGGCGACAATATTTTCTACGGCCACGATTTTGCTTCGCTTGTGCGATCTGCCAATCAAAAAACCATCGGCGCGACAGTTTTTGCCTATGCGGTACAGGACCCGGAACGCTATGGCGTAGTTGAGTTCGACGCGACTGGGCGCGCGATCAGCTTGGAAGAAAAGCCCGCGGTGCCCAAGTCGCGCTATGCCGTAACCGGCCTGTATTTTTATGACCAACAGGTGGTGGAGTTGGCCAAACAAGTCAAACCCTCACCGCGCGGGGAATTGGAAATCACCGACCTGAACCGCCTGTATTTGCAAGCGGGGCAACTGGATGTGCAAACCATGGGCCGCGGATACGCCTGGTTGGATACGGGCACCCACGAATCTATGCTGGAAGCAGGTCAGTTTATTTATACCGTCGAAAAACGCCAGGGGCTTAAAGTTGCGGCGCCCGAAGAAATTAGCTGGCGCAATCATTGGATCGACGATGTGCAGTTAGAAAAATTGGCCGGCACCCTTGGTAAATCGGACTACGGGCAGTATTTGCTGCGCCTGCTCAAGGACAAGGTGTTCTGATGCGCGTCACGCCTACGGCCATTGCCGACGTTTTGTTACTGGAGCCGCGGGTATTTGGTGACGAGCGCGGCTTTTTTCTGGAAAGCTATAACGAAAAGGTATTTGCTCAGGCTACCGGCCTGCAAGTGCAATTCGTGCAGGACAACCACTCGCGCTCGCAGCGCCACGTACTGCGTGGCATGCACTTCCAAACTGAAAACCCCCAAGGTAAATTAGTGCGTGTGGTGGCTGGCGCGGTGTTTGACGTTGTTGTCGATATCCGGCCCGACTCCCCGACCTATGGCAGTTGGGTTGGTGAAGAACTCTCCTTGAACAACCAGCGCCAGCTCTGGATTCCTCCCGGTTTGGCCCATGGCTTTCTGGTGCTCTCTGAAAGCGCGGATTTCCTTTATAAAACCACCGAGTATTACCATCCCGCGTCCGAGCGCTGCCTGGCTTGGAACGACCCGATAGTGGCCATTGACTGGCCATTGGACGACAAGCCCCCCTTGGTTTCAGACAAAGACGCTAAGGGCTTGAGCTTGAACCAGCTTTGAGTGACCCACAAGCCCTCGCCCTAAGCACTGCACAGAGTAGTTCCATGGCAGTCTTGGGCAGGGTATTGCTAGCGTCCGGAAAACTGGATAAAGCCACGGTGCAAAAAGCACTAAAAAACGCCCCGGGTAATCGCAAAAGTCTGATTGCAGAATTAGTCGATTCGGGTGCCATGCGCCCGCTGGATGTGGCCCAGGTATTGGCACAGGCCTTCGCGGCGCCTTTGCTCGACCTGTCTGCGATCCATCTCGCTACGCTACCTGACAAACTGCTAGACGAGCGAATTTGCCAGGAGTATCAGCTTTTGGTACTGGGCAAACGCAAGCATGCATTGGTCATAGCCACCGCCGATCCGTCCAATCAGGAAGCGTTGGAAAAAATCAAATTCGCAACCCAAAGCAATGTGGACTGGGTGGTCGTTGAATATGACAAATTAGTCTTAGCCTTGCAAGCGGAATCGTCGGTCGCTACCGACCTCCTTTATGCTGATTTTGGCGACAGCGATTTCGAAGGGCGAGAATTTATAGGGGCAGGCGATAGGCCTAGCCCGGCAAAAAAAAATGAAGTAGACGATTCGCCGGTGGTTCGTTTTCTGCAAAAAATATTGCTCGATGCGGTGCGTATGGGCGCATCCGATTTACATTTTGAACCTTATGAATTTTCCTACCGCGTGCGCTTTCGTATTGATGGTCATTTGCGTGAAATTGCCAGCCCGCCACCAGCCATTAAGGAAAGACTGGCTTCGCGCATCAAGGTGATTTCGCGCATGGATATTTCGGAAAAACGGGTGCCCCAAGACGGGCGCCTGAAACTGAAAATTTCGCGCGACAAAACCATCGACTTACGCGTCAGCACCTTGCCAACCTTGTTCGGCGAAAAAGTAGTGATTCGTATTTTGGACCCGAGCACTGCCAAATTAGGCATCGATGCATTAGGCTATGAGGAAGCCGAAAAACAACGATTGTTGCGGGCTATTGCGCGGCCCGATGGCATGATTTTGGTGACCGGCCCCACTGGCTCGGGCAAGACGGTGTCGCTCTATACCTGCTTAAACCTACTGAATCAGCCGGGCGTGAATATCGCAACCGTCGAGGATCCGTCGGAGATCAATATGCCTGGCGTGAACCAGGTGAACGTGAACGACAAGGCGGGGCTGACCTTTGCCGCCGCACTTAAATCCTTTTTACGGCAAGACCCGGACATCATCATGGTGGGCGAGATCCGCGATCTGGTAACCGCTGACATTGCCATGAAAGCCGCCCAGACCGGGCACTTGGTGCTCTCCACGCTGCACACCAACGACGCGCCCACCACGCTCACCCGTTTGCGCAATATGGGCGTGCCAGCCTTCACTATTGCAGCTAGCGTGATATTGATCAGCGCACAACGCTTGGCCCGCCGCCTGTGTGTCCAATGCAAAGAAGCCTTCGATCTGCCAAACGAAACCTTGCTGGAATCGGGATTCAAGCACGAAGATATCGACGGCAGCTGGAAGCTCTACCGACCGGTGGGCTGTAGTGCATGCAACCATGGCTACAAAGGGCGGGTGGGCATTTACCAGGTGATGCCCCTGTCCGACGCAATTCAAGCCATTATTTTGCGTGATGGCTCGGCCAAGGAAATCGCGGTACAGGCCGAGCGTGAGGGCGTGAAAACCTTGCGCGCATCCGGTTTAAGTAAGGTGAAGCTGGGTTTAACCTCATTGGAGGAAGTACTCGCGCTGACCAATGCGTGATTGAAGGGGGACCTAAAAATGCCAACACAAAGAACGTCAGGCGCCGCCAACACAGCTGCCCTAGACACGGTATTCAAATGGAAAGGGGTGGACCGCAGGGGTCAGTACCTGCAAGGCGAGTTACGCGCCACCAGCAAAGCGGCCGCGCGGGCGGTATTGCGCAAGCAGGGAATTCGCCCCAGCGCCATATCCAAGCCGCTTTTTTACATGGCACAGGGCATCAAACCGAAGGAGATAGCACTCTTTACGCGCCAGCTCTCCACGATGATCCAATCAGGCATCCCGCTGCTACAGTCATTTGAGATCGTCGCTCAGAGCAGCAGCAACCCCTCCATGGGCCGCATGGTGAACGCCATCCGCAGCGACGTCGAGACTGGCTCATCCCTGAGCGCAGCGTTTCGCAGGCACCCCCGGCAATTTGATGCACTCTATTGCAATTTGGTCGCTGCCGGTGAATCCGCAGGTATTTTGGACAGCTTGCTCGACCGCCTGGCGCTGTACATGGAAAAAACCGAGGTCCTAAAGGCCAAGATCAAGTCTGCCCTCACCTACCCGATTGCCGTGCTGGCGGTCGCCGCTACCGTGGTGGCGGTAGTCATGCTCTTTGTCGTGCCCGCTTTCAAGCAAGTTTTCGCGTCCTTGGGCAGCGAGTTACCAGGCCCTACGCTGATGGTCATTGCCTTCAGCGAGTTTTTCGTCCATTACTGGTTGCTGATTTTCGGCGGCTTGCTAGGCGGAGGGTTTTTTCTTGCCCGCGCCATTCGTTCCAGTGAAAAACTGCAGGGTCAGCGCGACCGGCTGTTACTCAAGTTGCCAGTGTTTGGCAATGTAATCCGCAAATCCTATATCGCACGCTGGACCCGCACGCTAGCGACCCTGTTCGCGGCGGGCGTGCCCTTGGTCGAGGCGCTGCAATCCGTAGGCGGCGCCTGCGGCAACAGGGTTTACTTGGAGGCCACCGCGCGGATTGGCCAGCAAGTATCCTCGGGGATATCACTGACCGCAGCCATGACCCAATCCAACTTGTTCCCTCCCATGGTGCTGCAAATGTGCGCTATTGGCGAGGAGTCCGGCTCCATTGACTTCATGCTGGGTAAAGCGGCCGATTTCTTTGAGGCCGAGGTGGACGCGACGCTTGCAGGCATCTCCAGCTTGATGGAGCCCTTCATCATTGTCTTCCTCGGAACTCTTATTGGCGGGCTGGTCGTGGCTTTGTACCTGCCGATTTTCAACATTGGACAGGCACTCTGATGCAGTCCGCCCTCGCAGACCCGGCTGTCGTCTTGATAGGTTTATTGGGCTTGCTGGTTGGCAGTTTTCTCAACGTAGTCATCTACCGATTACCCAAAATGATGGAACGCCAATGGGCGGCCGATGGTGCGCAGGCTTCGGGTCAAGCAGCGCCGCCTCTAGAGCCATTTAACCTCTTGGTGCCGCGCTCCACTTGCCCGCATTGCGCTGCCGGCATTGCCTGGTACGACAACATCCCACTCATAAGCTATAGCTTGCTGCGCGGCCGATGCCGACATTGCCAAGCAAGCATCGGTCTGCGCTACCCGATGGTGGAGCTAGGGACCGCGCTGCTGTTTGCATTTTGCGGCTGGCGCTGGGGCCTGGGAGCCGCCGCGATGGCCTGGTGCGCCTGGATGGCGGGCATGCTGAGTCTGGCACTCATTGATTGGGACAGCACCCTCTTGCCCGATGTCATTGTGCTGCCCTTGCTGTGGCTTGGACTCATCGGCGCCAACTTGCAATGGACGGGCGTCAGCTTGGAACAAGCGCTGTGGGGCGCAGTCGCCGGTTACCTCAGTCTGTGGTCAGTCTATTGGATTTTCAAAATCGTGACCGGAAAAGAAGGCATGGGTTATGGCGATTTCAAGCTGCTGGCCTGCCTGGGCGCCTGGTTTGGCTGGCAGGCCCTGGTTCCCATCATCCTGATGTCCTCCGTCATGGGCGCTGTCGTAGGCATGGTGCTCAAACTCAAACAAGGTTTGCGCGAGGGCGGTGTGTTGCCCTTCGGTCCTTTTCTGGTGGGCGCAGGCTTAGCATGCCTGTTCGCCAATCCATTGGGCTTCACGCTGCGCGTGCCATGAGCAGGGCAAGGGCAATACGTTTGGGTGTTACGGGCGGCATCGGCAGCGGTAAAAGTACGGTCTGCGGGCTGTTGGCGAAAAAAGGCATTCCTCTTATCGATGCGGACGCGATCTCCCGCGCCTGCACCGCGCCCGGCGGAGCCGCCCTGCCCGCCATTGCTCAGGCCTTTGGCGAGGCGGTATTTGAAGCGCCGGGCCTATTGAACCGCGACGCCATGCGTACCCTGGTTTTTGACGACGCGCAGGCGCGCGCCCAACTCCAAGCCCTGTTGCACCCTCTGATTGCGGCCGAAATTGAACTTCAGGCCGCCCAAGCACAGGCCTCGTCGCCACCGTGTATCGCTTTTGATATTCCGCTGTTGGTGGAGTCCAAGCGTTGGCGCCCGGTACTTGACAGAGTGCTGGTGATTGACTGCCAAGCGCAAACCCAAATAGACCGAGTCATGCAGCGCAGCGGCTTGACGCCGCAAGGTGTGCAAAAAATCATGGCAGCACAAAGCAGTCGGGCCGCCCGGCTGCAATGTGCTGACTTTGTTTTATTCAACGAATCCGTGACAATTGATGAGATTGACCAGCGCTTGCGCGCAATATTCCCCTTCTTGGAGATATCATCCCGCCACTGGAAAAATAGCGCGTGATCCTGTACGAATACCCGTTTAACGAAAAAATTCGCACCTATTTGCGTTTGGAGCACCTGTTTTCGCGGCTCTTTACGCTGCAGGAGCGCCTGGACGCCCTGGACCACCATTTCGCGCTAATCACCCTGTTTGAAATTCTCAACGTAGGCGCACGCGCTGACTTGAAAACCGATGCCCTCAAAGACCTGGACCGCCAGCGCCAGACCATGCTGGCCTACCGTGGAAATCCGGCCATTGCCACCGATGTGCTGGAGCGACTGCTGGCGCAACTTGAAGAATGTTTTGTCGCCCTGACCAGCGCATCGGGTAAATTAGGTCACGAAGTGGGTGAAAACGACTGGCTCAAAAGCCTGCGCAGCCGCACTAGCATCCCGGGCGGCACCTGCGAATTTGACTTGCCCGCCTATTACGCCTGGCAAAAACTGGGCGACCAGCGCCGCCAAAATGACTTGCGCGAATGGGTAGCGAGCCTGGTGCCTTTGTTCAACGGCATCCACTTGCTACTGGGCCTGCTGCGTGACTCGGGCGCCCCGCAAAAAATGGTGGCGCTGAGCGGGCAGTTCCAGCAAAACCTGCCGCAAGGCCGCACCTTTCAGCTGCTGCGCCTGTCGCTAGACCCCCAGCTGGGCGCCATCCCCGAAATCAGCGCCAACCGCCTGGTGGCCTCCATCCGCTTTGTACGCCACGAAGCCGATGGCAAGCTCTACAGCAATACCGCCGACACCCCGTTTGACCTGACCCTGTGCGCCTGAGCGCAGGCAGCCTGCCATGTCAGACAGCCCTTCGGCGCCGGAAAAAATCGTCACTTGCCCCCAGTGCAAGGGCGACAGCGTGTATGCGCCGCGCAACCCCTACCGCCCTTTTTGCAGCGAGCGCTGCAAAAATCTAGACCTGGGGGCTTGGGCTAGCGAGTCCTTTCGGGTGCCTGCTCCAGAGCAGATGGAGGATGACACGCCACCGCAACAGCTGCAATAAGGCCGCTCCCCTCACGAGGCTTGTCCGGACCCTTGTTCATCGGCCAACCAGGCCAAAACCGGCAAGGCGCCGGGTAACACGGGTTCAACTTGGACGGGCAATTCCTGCCATTGCGCATGCTGCCCCTCGCGCATCACCAAGCCCCCGGACCAGTCCAGCACCTTGAAAAAATGCAGTCGCACCAGGGCGTGCGGATAGTCCACCACCTGCACCTGCCAGGCTTGACAGCGCAACACTTGGACGCCTAACTCTTCATACAACTCACGCGTTAAGGCCTGCTCCAGCGACTCTTGTTGCTCCACCTTGCCACCCGGAAACTCCCAGTAACCCGCGTAGGCCTTGCCCGCCGGACGCGAAGTCATCAAAAATTTGCCATTCGCCTGCAGCAGAACGCCCACCGCCACTTCGGTCAAGGGCCGCTGCGTGCCGCCGCTGCGGGCCACATGGCCGTCGGCCACCCGGTCCACCGGCACCTGGCTCATGCCGCTGCGCCCGGGTCCTGCCGGCCGGCGAAGTCTTTGGCAAATTGCCAGGCCACGCGACCGCTGCGCGAGGCGCGCTCCAACGCCCAGATCAAGGCCTCTTCGCGCCAGTGGCTGCGCCGCGCTGTGTCGACAGCCAAGACATCCAACCATTGGGCTACGATGATGAGGTATTCATCTTGCGTGAACGGGTAAAAACTGACCCACAAACCAAAGCGTTCCGACAGGGATATTTTTTCTTCCACCACTTCGCCCGGATGCACTTCGCCGCTTTCGGTATGCTGGTAGCTCAGGTTCTCGGCCATGTACTCAGGCAGCAAATGGCGCCGGTTGCTGGTGGCATAAATCAAGACATTGGCCGAGGTTTCCGACACCGACCCATCGAGCACAGATTTCAGCGCCTTGTAACCGACCTCGCCCTGGTCAAAGCTTAAATCGTCGCAAAACACGATGAATTTTTCAGTGCGCTGTGACAGGATATCTACCATGTCCGGCAGATCCATCAAATCGGCCTTATCCACTTCAATCAGGCGCAAGCCCTGGGCGCTATAGGTATTGAGGCAGGCGCGCACCAGCGAGGACTTGCCGGTGCCGCGCGCGCCGGTCAGTAGCACGTTGTTAGCCGTCTTGCCCTGGACAAACTGCTCGGTGTTGCGGCGGATTTTTTCTTTCTGGATATCGATTTCTTTGAGGTCGTCCAGGCGCATCGCCCCAACCTGGCGCACCGCGCTGATATAGCCCTGGCCCGAGACCCGCTTGCGGTAGCGAAAGGCTATGGCACTAGCCCAATCGGGCTGCTCAATATCCAGACGCAGCGCTGCCTCCACCCGGTCCATAAAGCGTTCGGCACGCGTCAAAAACGGACCTAAAAGCTGCTGATCTTGCATGTACCTGGCTTTCTCAAGACCGGTAATCTGCGTTGATGCTGACGTATTCATGGCTCAGGTCGCAGGTCCAGACCGTATGGCTGGCCTGGCCGCGACCCAAGGCCACACGCACCAAAATTTCACTTTGCTGCATCACGCGCTGGCCATCGGCTTCTTGGTAGGCCGGGTTGCGACCGCCACGGCTAGCTACATGCACATCGTCCAAATACAAATCAACGCCCTCGGTGTCCAGGTCCGTTATACCGGCATAACCGACCGCCGCCAAAATACGGCCCAAGTTAGGGTCGCTGGCAAAAAATGCAGTTTTCACCAAAGGCGAATGCGCTACGGCATAGGCGACAAGACTGCATTCCTCGGAGGTGGCGCCACCGTCCACCCGCACGGTAATGAATTTGGTCGCCCCTTCGCCATCGCGCACAATGGCCTGCGCCAATTGCAAAGCTACCTTGAGCAAGCCTTGGTACAAAGCCTGGCCTTCGGGGCTGTCCAAGTCGCTAACGGTTGCATTCCCCGCCTTGTGCGTGGCCACCAGCACCAAGGAGTCATTGGTCGAGGTATCGCCATCGACCGTAATGCGGTTAAAGCTGGCTTGGGCCAGCGCTTTGGCCAGCGGCTGTAGCAAGTTGGGCGCCACGCAGGCATCGGTAGCGATATAGCCCAGCATGGTCGCCATATTGGGCCGGATCATGCCTGCGCCCTTGCTGATACCGCTGATGCTGACGGTTTGGCCCTGGACTATGACTTGCGTGCCAAAGGCCTTGGGCAACGTGTCGGTGGTCATGATGCCCTGGGCGGCCGCCAGCCAGTTGTCCTCTTGGGCAGCAGCAATGGCCGCATCCAAACCAGCAATGACGCGCTCTGCGGGCAGCGGCTCCATGATCACGCCGGTGGAAAATGGCAGCACTTGCGCTGCCTCAAGGCCCAAACGCTGTGCCAGTGCTTCGCAGGTGCTGCGCGCACGCGCCAGACCATCGGCGCCGGTGCCAGCATTGGCATTGCCGGTGTTAATGAGCAAGGCGCGGATGGCAGCGCCCGAGGCCAAATGGCTTTGGCAGATTTGCACCGGGGCGGCGCAAAAGCGGTTGGATGTAAATACCGCACCCACGCTGGCGCTGGCGTCGAGCAAAAACAGCGTCAGGTCTTTGCGACCTACTTTGCGAATGCCGGCCTCGACCACACCAATACGCAGGCCGGCGATGGGAAACAAATGCGCCGGGTTCGGGGGAGCTAAATCAACAGGCATGGTGCGACCCTAGGCTAATTTGCCATGGCATTGTTTGAATTTTTTGCCACTGCCGCAGGGGCAAGGCTCGTTGCGTCCGACACGCGGCATGGCGGCGCTGGCTTGCGGCAAACCCAGGTCGGCCAAAGAAATGGTTTCGGGTTCGCCGGTATCGGTGGGTGCGGTATAAGTGACGTTGCTCAGCGTCTCGCCCTTGGCTTCCAAGGCCTGAGCGGCCTCGTCCAATTGCTCAGCTGACTGGATACGCACGGTCATCAAAATCTTGGTAACTTCGTTCTTTACCGAGTCCAGCATCTGACCAAATAATTCGAAAGCTTCCCGTTTGTATTCCTGCTTGGGCTGCTTTTGTGCATAACCGCGCAAATGGATGCCCTGGCGCAAATAGTCCAGCGAACTCAAGTGATCGCGCCACTGGCTGTCAATGGTTTGCAATAAAACCATACGCTCAAACTGCGTAAAGCCACTCATGCCGATATGCTCTACCTTGGCGGCAAAAGCCGCATCGGCCGCCTCCAGCACCAAATTGACAATATCCTCGTCGCCGATCGCACTGGCCGCGCTCACATGACCAACCAGGTCCAGGCTGATGCCCCAATCCTCAGCCAATTGGCGTTGCAGGCCCGCGATATCCCACTGCTCTTCCACCGACTCCACAGGCACAAAAGAACGCACCAGATCGTCAAAACTTCCTCGGCGCAAAGAGGCGATCTGGGCGCTCAAATCCTGCGCGTCCAAAATTGCATTGCGCTGCTGGTAAATGACTTTACGCTGGTCGTTGGAGACATCGTCGTAATCGAGCAACTGCTTGCGCATATCGAAATTGCGCGCCTCGACCTTGCGCTGCGCACTCTCGATGCTGCGTGTCACCATGCCCGCCTCAATCGCCTCGCCCTCGGGCATATTGAGCCGGTCCATGATGGCTTTGACGCGCTCGCCGGCAAAGATGCGCATCAGGGCGTCATCCAGACTCAGGTAAAAACGCGAGGAGCCGGGGTCTCCCTGGCGTCCCGAGCGACCGCGTAGCTGGTTGTCGATGCGGCGCGACTCATGGCGCTCGGTGGCGATGATGCGCAAGCCGCCCAGCTTGGTGATGTGCTGATGGTCAATGTCCCACTGCGCTCGCAGCTCGGCTTCGCGCGTGACACGCATTGCATCATCCAATGTTTCCTCGGCGCGCATGCTCTCAATGGCTTTTTCCAGATTGCCACCGAGCACAATATCGGTACCGCGTCCAGCCATATTGGTGGCAATGGTGATCATTTGGGCGCGGCCGGCCTGCGCCACGATGTCGGCCTCACGGGCGTGCTGCTTGGCGTTTAACACTTGGTGCGGCAGCTTTTCAGCCGTGAGCAAATTCGAAATAATTTCCGAGTTTTCGATCGAGGTCGTACCCACCAATACCGGTTGTCCGCGCCCATAGCATTCGCGAATGTCGTCTATCGCCGCCTTGTATTTTTCAGCCGTGGTTTTGTACACCCGATCGAGCTGATCGTTACGGCGGCTGGGGCGATTGGGGGGAATCACCATAGTCTCCAGGCCATAAATTTCCTGGAACTCATAGGCCTCGGTGTCTGCGGTACCCGTCATGCCCGAAAGCTTGCCATACAGGCGGAAATAGTTCTGGAAAGTGATGGAGGCCAGGGTTTGGTTTTCGGCCTGGATCGCCACCCCCTCTTTGGCCTCCACCGCCTGGTGCAGGCCCTCGCTCCAGCGCCGCCCGGTCATCAAGCGACCGGTAAATTCGTCCACGATCACGATCTCACCCTCTTGCACCACATAGTGCTGGTCCCGGTGGTACAAATGGTTGGCGCGCAAAGCCGCATACACATGGTGCATCAGGCTGATGTTGGCCGGGTCATACAAGGACGAGCCTGCCGGAATCAGGTTCAGGCCCGCGAGCAGGCCCTCGGCGCTTTCATGGCCTTGTTCGGTAAGGAATACTTGCTGGGATTTTTCATCGAGCGTGAAGTCGCCCGGGGTGATCACGCCTTCGCCGGTGCGCAAGTCCAGTTCGCCCTCCTGGCGCTTGAGCGCAGGAATCACGGTGTTGATAGCCACGTACATGGCGGTGTGGTCTTCGGCCTGGCCGCTGATGATCAGTGGGGTACGCGCCTCGTCGATCAAAATCGAATCGACCTCGTCCACGATGGCGAAGTTCAGTCCGCGCTGTACCCGGTCCGAGACCTCGTACACCATGTTGTCGCGCAGGTAGTCAAACCCGTATTCGTTGTTGGTCCCGTAGGTGATGTCTGAACCATAGGCGGCCTGTTTGTCGGCGCGCGGCGATTGCGGCGTATTGACCCCCACGCTCAAGCCCAAAAAGCTGTAAAGCTGCCCCATCCAGCGCGCATCGCGTCCGGCCAGGTAGTCGTTGACCGTCACCACATGCACGCCTTTACCGGTTAAGGCGTTCAGGTACACCGGCAGGGTTGCCGTCAAGGTCTTGCCTTCACCGGTACCCATTTCTGCAATCTTGCCATGGTGCAGCGCCATGCCGCCCATCATCTGCACATCAAAGTGGCGCATTTTCATGACCCGCTTGGCGCCTTCACGCACCACAGCAAAAGCCTCGGGCAAGATGGCGTCCAAGCTCTCACCGCCTGCCACACGGGCCTTGAATTCGCTCGTTTTACCGCGCAAGGCCTCGTCACTCAAGCCCTCGTACTGCGGCTCCAGCGCGCTGATACGCACGACGGAAGTGCGGTACTGCTTAAGCAGGCGGTCATTGCGGCTTCCAAATAACTTGGTGAGAAAGGAGAGTGGCATCGGTAGATAGTCCGCCCAATGAGCCCTGAGTGCTCACAGAACAGCGCAGTGGTAGTCCGTTGTGGATGATGTGAAAGCGTTCAGGCTGCGCAAAATGCGCCGCACACCCGCCCTGGCTGAATCGACAATTTTAGCGTTTCGCCGTCTTGTCGGTCTCGCTGCGGCCCAGGGCCAGGAATTTCTGCGGATCCTGCGCCACGCCGCGCACCAAGACCTCAAAATGCAAGTGCGGGCCGGTTGAGCGCCCCGTATTGCCCACCTCCGCCATTTTTTGGCCGCGTTTGATCAAATCGCCTTTTTTCACAAAGGCACGCGACAGGTGGGCATAGCGGGTCAAGACCTCGTTGCCGTGGTCCACCTCAATCACGTTTCCATAGTGGGCTTGCACCTCTTGGGTCACCACTACACCGCCTGCTGCCGAGAGCACCGTGGTGCCCACTGGCGCTGGAAAATCCAGACCCTGGTGCAAGGCGCTCATGCCGGTAAACGGGTCGATGCGCCAGCCAAAATCCGAACCGGTGCTGACCTCAGGCACAGGCATTTGCGTGGGAATCATCAGTTTCTTGATCTTTTGCTCGAACAAGCGCGACTCAATCGCCGTCATCAGGTCGTTGCGGGCGCTGGTGTCGACCTCGATATGGTCCATGACGGTCTGCAACTCTTGCAGGTTCATGTTGCGCCCGGCCACCAGCGTGCCACCGCGACCAGGCGTGGTACGCACTTGCGCCGGATCCAGGCCCGCCAGGCCCGACACGCGTTCGGCCAGTGACTCCATTTGCATCAATTTGGCCTGCATCTCGCCCATGCGTTTGGCCAGCACCTCGATGTTTTCGCGCAGATACCGGTCTCGCTGGTCAAACTCGTCCTTGACCACCAGGCGCATCACCTGGCTGATAACCGGCCAGCCTTCGCGCGCGCCCTTGAGCAAAACCCAGTGGTAAATAACGGCAGAGACCAGGGTCACCGCAATGAAAAACCCTGCCAACGCCAGCGTAAGGCCGCCAGGGCTGGTCTGCAGCACATAACTGCGCGAGAGCCTGGGATCCGTGATAATCAATTGCATACGCTACCCCTGAAATGTTTCGATGCGCCGCTCCAACACCTCGTTTTCGGTGCTCCAAGCCAGCATGGACTCGCCCACGCTGGCCCGCTTGGTGGACTTAAGTGCCCAATCCAACGCTTGTTTGCGCTGCATTACCACCTTGCTTCCCCCCGGATTGCGCCCTGGCGTGCAGGCCGGGCCCATCGAAGGCCAGGTTTGGTGCCTGCTGGTGGAGTCCACAGCCATTGCCGCCAAATTACGCCAACTCCAGCCTAGTATGCTGGAGCGCCTAGCCCACGGGGGCTATGATATTACCGCGATTCGCCTCAAGGTCCGAGCGGCTAGTACCCGTCCAGCCACCTAAGCTTAGGTGGCTGCGCGCAATCCGACGACGGTATCGCGCAAGGCGCTAGCGAATTCGCGCCGCTGACGGCCCTGGGCGCTTTGCACTGGAGCGCAACGCAGCACGGCGCGCAGCGGCGGCGCGCATACCGTGCGCCAGGCAGAGTCAAGCAGCGTCTCATCGCCCACATAGCAAGGCGCAAAACTGGGCGCCCCAGTGGCGGCGTCTTCAAAAAGCAGGCCCAGCGCCTGCACCGGCGCATCGGCCGCAATCGCCGCTTGCAACAAATTGGCGTGAAAGGGCAAAACCGTGCTGCCGTCGCCCGTAGTGCCCTCGGGGAAAAGCGCCAGCACATCGCCCTGCCGCAAGGCCTGCGCCATTTGGTGCACCACCCGCAAAGCGTCGCGGCGCGAGGCCCGGCTGATGTACAAGGTGCCGCCGCCGCTGGCCAGCGTGCCCAGCACCGGCCAGCCGCGGATATCGTCCTTGGAAATAAAGCGGCAATGCACCGCCGCATGCAACACAGCAATATCCAGCCAGGAAATATGGTTGCACACCAGCATCAATGGCCCTTGCTGGAGCAACTGCCCTTCGATGCGCAACTGCAAACCCAAAATCGCCAGCATGGCTTGCGACCAGTCCTGCACCGCCTGGTCACGCCGCGCTTGCGACCACCCCGGAAAACGCCAGCGGATGGTCAGCCAGCCGCGCAGCAAATGTAAAACCAGACGCGCAAGGCGCCAGGCACCGCGCAGTATGGAGGGCTTTGGCACTGCGCGGGGCCGGCCGGTTTAGTGCACAACCGTGCCCGGCGCCTGGTAGGCCAGACGGCCGGCGACGAGGGTGGCCCGCACTTGGCCGGGCAATTCATAGCCGCCAAAAGGCGTGTGCTTGCTCTGGCTGCGCAGCGCGGATGCCTGCACCGTCCAGGCCGCGTGCGGATCGAACACGCAGATATCAGCCTTGGCGCCTACCGCTAGGCGACCCATGCCGCCTTCGTTTGACACCTGGCCCGCTGCCAGCACATCGGCACTGCGATGCGTCACGCAGGCCAAGGCCTGCACCAGTGGCAGTTTGCTGTCGCGCGCCCACTTGAGCGCCAGACTGAGCAACAACTCCAGTCCGGTGGCGCCGGGCTCGGCCTCGGCAAATGGCAGTTCTTTTTCATCAGCGCCTACCGGCATATGGTCCGATACCAGCGCGTCGATGGTGCCGTCTTGCAGCGCCTGGCGCAAAGCCTCGCGGTCTCGCTGCTGGCGCAGCGGCGGATTGAGGCGGGTGCGGCTATCAAAGTAGCCCACGTCCATATCCGTCAGGTGCAGGGAGTTGATGCTTACATCACCCGTTACTGGCAATCCCTCTGCCTTGGCCTGGCGCAGCAACTGCGCACCGGCCGCGCTGCTCAAGCGGCAAATATGCACGCGTGCGCCGGTGGCACGCACCAGCTCAAAAATCGTGTGCAAGGCGATGGTCTCGGCGGCCACCGGCACGCCGCTCAAGCCCATGCGCGTGGCCAGCGGGCCGCTGGCAGCGACGCCCTTGCCCAAATGCAATTCCTGCGGACGCAGCCAGACCGTGTAGCCAAAAGATCGCGCGTATTGCATGGCGCGCATCAGCACCTGGGTGTTGGCGATACCGACCTCGGCCTGGCTAAAACCCACGCATCCGGCTTCGCTCAGTTGCAGCATCTCGGTCAGCACTTCACCCTTGAGGCCACGGGTCAGTGCGCCCAGCGGCAGCACCCGCGCCTGGTGCAGGCTTTGCGCCCGAAAGCGCAGCATTTCCACCAGGCCAGGTTCGTCGAGTACGGGGTCGGTATCGGGCGGGCAGACCAGGCAGGTCACGCCGCCGGCCACGGCGGCAGCCAACTCGGAAGCGAGCATGCCTTCATGCTCATGGCCGGGCTCGCGCAAGCGCACGGCCAAGTCCACCAAACCGGGCATCACCATGCAGCCCTGGGCATCCAAGGTGTGCGTCGGCACAAAATCTGGGGGGATCTGGCCTATCGCCAGCACACGGCCGTCGGCAATCGCCAATTGGCCCGGTGCATCCAAGCCGCTGGCCGGATCAAGCAAGTGGCCGTTGCGAATCAGTAGTTTCATGGCGCGGTCCTCATGCTTCATTGCCCGCGACGATGCCCATTACCGCCATACGGACTGCGATGCCAAAAGTCACTTGCGGGAGGATCACGCTTTGCATGCCGTCGGCTACGGTGGAATCGATCTCCACACCGCGATTAATCGGGCCCGGATGCATCACGATGGCATCGGGCTTGGCCAGCGCCAGCTTCTCGGCGGTCAGGCCAAAACTCTTGAAATACTCATGGCTGGAAGGCAGCAAAGCGCCGTTCATGCGCTCGTTTTGCAGGCGCAGCATGATGATGACGTCGCAGCCCTTGATACCTTCTTCCAGGGTGTTGAACACACGCACGCCCATGTTCGTCATATCGCCGGGCACCAGGGTGCGCGGGCCGACTACGCGCACCTCGGCGCAGCCCAGCGTGGTCAGCGCGTGGATATCCGAACGTGCCACCCGCGAATGCAAGATATCGCCCACGATGGCCACCGTCAAATTCGCAAAGTCTTTTTTGTAATGCCGGATGGTGTACATGTCCAGCAAGCCCTGGGTGGGGTGGGCATGGCGGCCATCGCCGGCATTGACGACATGCACATGCGGAGCCACATGTTGCGCGATCAGATAAGGCGCGCCCGATTCGCTGTGCCGCACTACAAAAATATCGGCGGCCA